>QHOP01000303.1 GCA_003219345.1 Verrucomicrobiota bacterium | reverse complement strand
CGGTTCCCACGGAACAGCCCAGCGCCGCGGCAATTCCCTCCAGGGAATTGTCCACGTAGAAGCGCAAATAAATGACCTGCTGATGTTTGGTTGGCAACGCTTGGACGCAGTCCCGCACCAGCGCGGCCTGTTCACGAAGCTGGGCTGTCTGGTCGGGCAAAGAATCGCGATCGGCGAGGGTGTCGATGCGGTTCTGAAATTCCTCGCGGTCGCGGCCCGCGAGCGTGGACAGAGGCATGGGACGCTTCTCTCGCAGCGTATTGCGGTACCGATGAAGCAGAATCGCGCACAGCCACGTGAAAAACCGGCATCGTCCGTTGTAGCGGCGCAAACACTTCCAGGCCTCAACCAGAGTGTCCTGAACCAGATCTTCAGCCAGGGTTGCGTTGCCAGAAAGCGCCATGGCCTGTCGCAACAGGCGCGTTTCATAAACCCGACAGACCTCGCCGAACGCTTTGGTATCCCCTGAGTGAGCCTGCTCCAGGAGACTCTGCGTGACTGAGGTTTCGATTTCCACGAACGCTGGATTCAGGGTGAACACATTTCAATTATAACCAAAAGAGCCGGGCGGTTCCATTTAGAATCTGTCTGGCTCGGCCATATTGGTTTGCGGGATCATTTCGACAGAGCCTCGCCAGCACGCTGCCCGTCCATATAAAATGGAGGTCCGTCCTTCTCAGTGAAGATGAGCACTTCCGGAAATCCAGCTGGAGCATAGGAGGACCTGAGCACGAATCCGCGATCCACACCGTTGAACACGAAACGTTCGAACGTGAACGGACCCTGCCCGCAGGGATCGGTCACGCTCTGCAATCCCGCGTCGCCATGTAATCTGTGTTCCACGGCGGCTCGCACCATGGCGAGTTTGACCATAATCACAAACTCTCTGTGCCTTGCTTTCTCGAAAGCAGGAAAGCCGATCGACACCAGAGGGTTTTGAGACTGAATGATCCGGGCGCTGAACTCCTTTGCCTGCTCTTCAAATTCCCCGTGTGGCAGAGCCAGAATCACCGCGAGCCGCTGGTAGAGCGGCTCCATGTCGTGGAGCAGGTTGAGGACGCCGTCGCTCGTGCCACCCCCCGCTTTGATCACCTGTTCCGAGCGATTGAGTGGCGTTGGATTGCTTTGACCCTCCTCCGGGACATCAAGATACGACAACAGCTCTTTTACTCCCGCCATCACTTTGGCTTCGTCGCCCCGGTTCTCTTTTTGCAATTCCACAATTCTGTTCACCAGCCAATCGAGGAAGAAGAGTTTTTCCGTCGGGGCACAGTCAGCCATCGTCCGCCGGGGCGGAGCGGCATCGAATCCTTCCACCAACTGGTTCAAGGTTTCCGGGGAGAACCGGTAAAAATTCTCCGCCATACTGGCATAGACGATGTTTTCAAAGGCAATTTGAACCAGCGCAGAAATCAACGTCCCGTCGCGGGAGGAATTTCTTCCCAGCGTAAACGCTGCCAGCAAATCGTCACGCGCGTCCGCCTGCCGGCCATTCTGCAAAAGCCATAAAACGCGCAAGCGGGTCGCCTGCGCGATTCCCTTGACCTTGGCGAGGTGCGGCAGCAGCGTGGCCGGACCCGGGCTCATATCAATGCCCCAATCGCAGGGCACAGTCTCCTGCGCTGCCTGGCGCACCAGTTTCAATTGGTTGTCGTAGCGGCCAACGAGTTCGCCGAACCGTTCCGGCAGCTTTTGCCAGCGCCATTCTTTCGCGAACAAGTAATCGCGGTCTGCTTGCGACAAGTCAGGAGCCACAAGAAAAGCCTGATAATATTGCATCGCCGGGTTGATGTCGCTGCGGAATTGCTCGCCGCTCGCGCTGCCAATGGCCCCGGTCACAATTGCCACGGTCAAACAGATTGATTTTGTTGTTTTCATTATGTTCTTCCGATTTCCCAATCCAGTCTGCCCGTTAATAACTACAGCGTGCCAAAAGGTTCATTCTTTCATGGCTTTTCTCCGGCTTGCGCTGTCAGATCGCAGTGTTGAACAGGCCCGAGGAAGACAAAGGCGAAGTGCTCGTAGCATTGAATCGCGCTTGCAACCGGTTGGAAATGGTCTTGAACGCACAGCACGCAAAGGGACTAAATGACTGACGAACTCCGAATCCGCGTCCAGGGCGACGGGTCGTTGCCGACGCTGGTTTATCTGCCCGGCATGCACGGCGATTGGACGCTGGTGAGCAGTTTTCGCGCGGCAATCGCGGGTCGTGTCCGGTTTGTTGAGTTCGCTTACCCGCGCACGGTGACCTGGTCGCTGGACGATTACGCCGCAGCGATCGAGGAGGCGTTGCTGGCGAATGGAATCGAGCGCGGTTGGCTGCTGGGCGAATCGTTCGGTTCGCAACCGGCCTGGGCGATCATTGCCAGAGACCAGATTTCCGGTGAACCCGTCCCCTCCCGGGAGGAGAACTGCCGCGGCGTGTCCGAAATTCGGCTCCCCTCCTCCGGCGGGGACGGGTCCAACGTGCGAAAACCTCCCCGCTCTCAACGGCACTTTCAAACACAAGGCCTGATCCTCGCGGGCGGGTTCGTCCGGCACCCGGTGAATTGGGCGGTTCGCATGGCGGGCCTGGTCAGCAGCACTACACCGCCGTGGGTCGTGAAACTGTTTTGCGACGTTTATGCGTGGTACGCCCGGTTCCGACACAAGCGCGCACCGGAAACACTGGCCAGCATTGGTGAATTTGTGGCGAACCGGACGGTCGAAGCAGACCGGCGCGCGATTGTTCATCGCTACGTTCTTATCGCGGACAACGACCTCCGGCCAGTCGCCCGGCGATTCGGTCAGCCGGTCTATTACCTGGCGGGTTTGGTGGACCCGTTGGTGCCGTGGTGTTACGTGCGTTGGTGGTTGCGAAAGAACTGTCCCGGCTATCGCGGCGGCAAAACGGTGTGGCGCGCCGACCACAACGTGCTCGGCACCGCGCCAAAGGCATCCGCCGAACAAATTCTCGCGTGGATTTCAGACATGCGACAGGCAAAGTCGAAATGCAAATCGCGGGATTATCTCAACATTGCTTTCAGCATGGCCGGCTTCAATTCGGTAAGTTTCCTGGGACGTGTCTTTTCGTTCAAGACGGCCCTGGCTTGTTGATTTGAATGCAGAAAATCGACCATCGCCGCGGCGAACGGTGGGAGGTCTTTCGGCGTGCGGCTGGAGATAAGACTGCCGTCGATGACGACCGGTTCGTCCACCCAGGTGGCTCCGGCATTTTCGAGGTCGTCCTTGATGCCGGGCGAACCGGTGGCCCGCTTTCCTTTGAGGATTTTCGCGGAGACAGGAATCCAGCCACCGTGGCAGATGAAGGCAACCAGTTTGCCGTGCTCAAAAAATTCGCGGGTCAACGACAGAACTTTGGGTTCGCGGCGCAATTTGTCGGGCATGAAACCACCGGGGATGAGCAAGCCGCGGAAGTCCGCGCTTTTGACGTCGCTCACGGTCATGTCCGCGGCGGCGGGATAGCCATGCTTGCCGCGAAAAGTTTTCAGTTCCAGTGCGGCGAGGCGGGTGTCGTAGCCGGCCTCTTCCAACCGAAATTTGGGGTACCAGAGTTCCAGGTCCTCGTAGAGGTCATCCACAAAAGTGAGAATGGTTCTGCTCATGCTCTCTTTTTAAAAGAAATGTGGCCTCTTGCACAACTTTTTCGCCGAAGCCGTAACGGTGACCGTCCGAACGCAGAGAGCCAAGAAAATGCGTGCATTCCGAAATGAACCGGTTAGATTAGTTCAAATTTACAAAAATGGACGCACAGGTTGATACGAAGGACCCCGCCGCGGTGGAAAGAGAAGTGCAAGCGGTGTATGTGGCGATGTTCCCCCGGGCAGACCGCTCCTTTGTCCCCACGGCGCTGGGTTGGGTGAAGGATTGCTTTGCGGGAAAATACAGGGACTACCAGGCCAGCGACGCGCGTTATCACGACCTCGAACACACCTTGCAGGGCACCCTTTGCATGGCGCGCCTGTTGCATGGGCGCCATCAGGCCGGCGCGAAGCCTGGCGTCAACCAGCGGCTGTTTGAGCTGGGTTTGCTGGCCATTTTACTGCACGACACCGGCTACTTGAAAAAGAAAGACGACGCCGGCGGCACCGGCGCCAAGTACACGCTGACGCACGTGACGCGCAGCGTCCAATTTGCCGAGCAGTTCCTCGAAGAGAAAGGAATCCCGGTTGCCGAAATTCGGATGGTGCAGAACATGATTCGTTGCACCGGCGTGAACGCAAACCTGGCGCTCATCCCGTTTCAAAGCGAGATTGAAAAAACGGTCGGCTTCGCGCTCGGCACGGCGGATTTGCTGGGACAAATGGCGGCGGACGACTACGTGGAGAAATTGCCTGTCTTGTATTCGGAATTCGAGGAATCGGCCCGCTTTTATGAAGGGAAGATGGCGGCCACGCAGAATTTTTCCGGCGCAAACGATCTGGTGCGCAAAACGCCGGATTTTTGGACGAAATACGTGCTGCCTAAAATCAAGAATGAGTTCTGGGGATTGTATCGCTTCCTGAACCGGCCCTACCCTAACGGGCCGAATTATTACCTTCAGCGGGTCGAGGCCAACATTGAAAAGGTCCGCCGGCAACTGGCCGCTGCCGTTTAATTTTCGCGGCGAAGGAGGCAAAGCGTTGATCAGCCTTCCGGCCAGGCCTCCGGGTGTCTTTTTGCTTTTGCATTTTCTGATTTGTCCTTTGAATCCCTCGCATGTCGCCCGACCACGTGCTGCAACCGTTTCGTTCGCCGGTCAATTTCCAGATCGACTATGCGAGCGAACTGAATCCACAGCAGCACGCCGCTGTCACCGCGCCCCCCGGACCGGCCCTGGTCATCGCCGGAGCCGGCGCGGGCAAAACACGCACCCTCACTTATCGGGTGGCCTTCCTGCTGGAACAAGGCATTCCCGCCGACCGCATCCTGCTGCTCACGTTCACGAACAAAGCGGCAGGAGAAATGATGCGGCGTGTGGCCGATTTGCTCGGCGGCGATATTTCGTCGCTCTGGGGCGGCACGTTTCACTCGATCGGCAACCGCATTTTGCGCCGGCACGCTGATTTGCTCGGTTATCCAAGGGGGTTCACGATTCTGGATCGCGAAGACGCGAAGGACCTGATTGCCGACTGTCTTGACGAGGCGGAGATCGATCTCAAAGCATCGGGCTTTCCCAAGGCCGACGTGGTCGCCGACATTTTTTCGCTGGCCGTCAACACAGAGAAGGCGGTCGCGCGGATTCTCGAAGAGCGATCCGACGATTTCCGTCCGCTCACGCCACAGTTCGAGGAGGTGCAACGTCGCTACGCCGAACGCAAGCGCGCCACCGGCGTGATGGACTTTGACGACCTGCTGGTACTCTGGCTGAAATTGCTGCAAGAGCACGCTGAAGTGCGCGAACGGTACCAGCGCCGATTCCAGTTTATTCTCGTGGACGAATATCAGGACACGAACAAGCTCCAGAGCGACCTCATTGACCTGCTCGCCGCGCGGCATCAGAACGTGATGGTGGTAGGGGACGATTCGCAGAGCATCTACTCGTGGCGCGGCGCGAATTTCCAAAACATCCATCAATTTCCCGAACGCTATCCGGAAGCGAAGGTTTACAAAATCGAGACGAACTACCGCAGCACGCCGGAAATTCTGTTGGTGGCCAATGCCGCCATTGCCGCGAACGTTCATCAGTTCGGCAAGCAACTCACGCCCGCTCGCAAATCCGGCGTCAAACCGGTGCTCGTCACCTGCGGCGATGCCAGCGAGCAGGCGGCGTTCGTCGCTCGACGCGTGCTCGAGCTGCGCGACGAAGGAGTCAATCTGAACGACGTGGCGGTGCTTTATCGCGCGCACTTTCACGCGCTTGAACTGCAACTCGAACTGACCCGGTGCAACATTCCCTTCAGCATCACGAGCGGCATCCGTTTTTTCGAGCAGAAGCACATCAAAGACGTCGCCGCGTATCTGAAGGTCGTTTGCAATCCGCGGGACGAACTGGCGTTCAAACGGCTCGCGAGACTTCTGCCAGGCATCGGAGGCAAGAGCGCCGACAAACTCTGGGCGGCCTGCAACGCGGAACGCGGAACGCGGAGCGGGGAGTCAAAGGGCAAAAACCCGATTGCCGAGACGTTGCAATCATGCGCCGGCAGTGTGCCGAAGAAAGCCGTGACGGCCTGGGCGCAGTTCACCGCCACGATTGCCCAGCTTGAAGCGGCGTCCGTGCGCGGCAGCGCGGCGAAGCTGATTCGGCTGGCAGTGGAAGCGGACTACGAGGCTTATTTGCAGACGCACTACACGAACTATCGCTCGCGGCATGAAGATTTGGAGCAACTGGCCAATTTCGCCCGGCAATTTTCCAACCCCGAAGAATTTCTCACGCAACTGGCGCTGCTCACGAATCTCGAGGCGGAAGACGACCGGCCGGCTGCCACGGACACCGAACAAATGCGGCTTTCGACTGTCCACCAGGCGAAGGGACTCGAGTTCGCAGTCGTCTTCATCATCATGCTCTGCGACGGACTGTTTCCGGCAGCGCGTTCACTGGGCACGCGCGAGGGCGAGGAAGAGGAACGGCGGCTCTTTTACGTCGCGATTACGCGGGCGAAAAGCGAGCTTTACCTGAGCTATCCGCTGGTTCGCTTCACGCAGGGAAAAGGCGGTGACGCCGCGCAACAGCCGTCGCGTTTTCTGGACGAAATTCCGGCGGAGCTGCGCGACGAGTGGAACCTCTGGCCTTTTAGTCCAATTGGAAACCCTCCGGCAGGACCGGAGGATTCCCAATTGGACTAATCGGAAGCGCCCAAAATCGCCTGCACCTCCTCGTCCGTCGTTTGTGGAAAGCTGCGATAATAACGCCCTACCGCGTCGAACTCAGGATCAACAAAGAGCACCAGCACCCTGTCCGCGACACGTTCCAGACGTTCGACCGCGTTGTCCGACGCGACCGGCGCGGCCACGATGACAGCCGCAGCGTCGCGGTTTTTCGCCGAGCGCACGGCGGCTTCGGTTGTTGCGCCCGTGGCCAAACCGTCGTCCACGATCAGCGCGCTTTTACCCTTGAGCGGCGGCCGGTTGGAGCGAAGAAATCGGGCCCGATATTCGGTCAGCCGCTCCGTTTCCTCCTCCAGTACTTCCCTTAAATCGGCCTGCGAAACGCCAGTCCGGTCGATCACTTCCTCGTCCAACACCAGCGTGCCGTCCTCGGCCAGCGCGCCGACGGCGAATTCACGGTGCCCGGGATGGCCGATCTTGCGGACCACCAGCACGTCGAGTGGACATTTCAAAATGTCGGCGACTTCGGCAGCCACAATCACGCCACCGCGGGGCAGACCCAAAACGAGATTCGCCTGAACGTTTAGTTCGGCCAGGTACCGGCCTAATCGTTGTCCGGCTTCAGTGCGCGAGGCGAAGGTCATGGATGGCAGAGCAATAATCTGGCACATCCCACAGATTTGGCCATGCGGAAAGAAACGAATTCCATCTGCAAGGTGTCGATCCGAAGCCCAACGCTCATTGCGGCGGGTCACTACCACCTATCGAGTCCGGTCTGTAAGATTTCCGAGGACCCCTCACGCTGTCCCTCTCCCCATCCGATGGGGAGAGGGTGGCCTTCAGGCCGGGTGAGGGGAATACGTGCGTCACATCAGCTTGGTGGTGGTGTCGAGTGGCGCCCGTTACAAATCCGGTAACGATTTTGTAGCTGTCAACCTCGCCGCCAGGCGATAGTCTTTGCGCAAACAAGATAGCCCGTTTACGACTTATGACTACCATGCACGAAGTGGATTACAAGATTTACGGCGACGACATGCAATATGTCGAAGTGGAACTCGACCCGATGGAAGCCGCCGTCGCCGAAGCCGGCGGCATGATGTACATGGAGGACGGCATCGAGATGGAAACCATCTTCGGCGACGGCTCGCAGCAGAGCAGCGGGTTTCTCGGCTCGTTGATGAGCGCAGGCAAACGTCTGCTCACGGGCGAATCGCTCTTCATGACCGTGTTCCAGAACCGCGGCGTCGGCAAGAAGCGCGTGGCGTTCGGCGCGCCGTATCCCGGCAAAATCATTCCCGTCCATCTGGTTGAAATCGGCGGCGAGCTCATTGCGCAAAAGGACGCCTTCCTTTGCGCGGCCAAAGGCGTCAGCGTTGGTATTGCGTTCAATAAAAAAATCGGGGCCGGTTTGTTCGGCGGCGAGGGCTTCATCATGGAACGGTTGCAAGGCGATGGGTGGGCATTTATCCACGCGGGCGGAACGATCTACCAGCGCGAGCTCGGCCCCGGCGAAGTGCTGCGGGTGGACACGGGTTGCATTGTGGCTTTTCAACCGAACGTTCAATTCGACATCCAATTCGTCGGCAAAATCAAATCGGCCCTGTTCGGCGGGGAAGGATTGTTCTTCGCGACGCTGCGCGGGCCGGGCCGGATCTGGCTCCAGTCGCTTCCGTTCAGCCGCATGGCCGACCGTATCATCGCCGCGGCGCCCAGAGCCGGCGGGAAGGGGCGTGAAGAAGGTTCCATCCTCGGTGGCTTGGGTCGTTTGATCGATGGAGATAACTCCTGAGGGCGTGTCCAGAATTCAGGTGAAAAAACTTTTCGGCAACGCCGCGGGCGTTCTACTGGTGTCCACCCTTTTGGCGTCATGCTCGCGAAGTGATTCCAACCCTGCCGTTGTTTCTGGAACGATTGACACGGACGAAGTCCACGTCGCTTCGCGCTACGGCGGGCGCGTGGAAAAAATTCTGGCGCAGGAGGGCGACACGCTGAAAGCCGGGCAGGTGATTGCTGAACTGGACGCCGCTGAGCTGAAGGCGCGGCGGGACCAGGCCACCGCCCTGGTGGCGGAGCTGGTCGCCGGGCCGCGCAAGGAGGAGATCGAAGCAGCCAGACACGATTGGGAATCACTGACCGCACAGCTCGAACTGGCGCGCGCCGACGCCAGGCGCGCCAACGAACTGTTTGCCAGCAAGACCATTTCCGACACGGAGCACGACCAGGCCGCGAGCCGCGCGCAGGCCTTGGAGAAAAGCGTCGCCGCCGCAAAGAGCCGCTGTGATTTGCTCCTGGCCGGCACGCGTCCGGAACGCGTCGCGCAGGCCCGCGCACAATTACCCAATCGCGAAGTGGCGACCCTGCTGCTGCCGCAGCACCTCTGGGTGCGTGTTTACGTGCCTGAGCCATGGCTGGGGCACATTAAACCCGGCGGGCGGGTGAAAGTGAAGGTTGATTCCTTTCCGAACAAGGAGTTTGAAGGCGCGATCGAGCAAATTGCGCGCGCCGCGGAATTCACACCGCGCAACGTCCAGACGTTGGAAGAGCGCATCAAGCAGGTGTTCGGGGTGAAACTGCGCCTGGACAATCACGAGGGACTGTTGCGCGCCGGCATGTCCGCCGATGTCTACTTTCCCAATCTCCCGTCCAACCTCAAAAAAACCGGCGCCGCAAATTGAGCCCGCCGGTTCCGCTCCGATCAGGGCGTGCTGCCATAAACGAAGCTTGCCAACGCGGCGAGCGCTGCGGCAAGGCCCGCGCCCTTCCGCAAAGTGAAAGGTTCGGCGAGGAAAAAGAAACCGAGCACGGCGGTGACGACGAATCCCATCTGTGCGATCGGCACAAGCACGCTCGCTTCGCCCCGCGCCAGGCTTTCCACCAGAAAAACGAATGCGCCCGCAAGCACGAGCGCCGCCACCGGCGCGTAGCGCCAGGCGCGCGCCGCGGGCCGGAGCCGGCCATCCACGCCAATGGCGAACGCGGTCGCGAGCGTCACGACGACGGCTGCCTGCGCCACGACGAGCGTGGCCGGCGTCGCACCCGCGCGCAATCCGATCTTGTGGAAGAAATTGCCGATTCCAACCGCAACGGTGGCGACCAACACGCGCGCGAGCGACGTTGCGCCCCTGCGGCGAGCGTCCCCGGCAGCCGAATCACCCAGCAGCAGCCAGACCGCGATGAGCGCGAGCGTCAATCCGGCGAGCTTCGCGGTGGTGAGCGGCTCGGCGAGCAGCCACATCCCCAGCGCCGCGGTGACCGCGAAGCTCAGGCGGAAAATCGGGGCGTTCACGCTCACCGAGCCCGATTTCAAGCTGTAGGCGAAATTGTAAAAGCCGATGAAGATAAAAAACCCCGCCAAGCCGCCCCACAGCGCCGCGCGGCCGAAGGCGAGTGAGCCGGTGACCATTCCGTACAGGATCACCGTCGGCGTGAAGACCCAGGACTGCACCATCAGAAAGTGGTGCGCTTGAACCCCGGCTGCCGCGCCGCGCTTATAGACAAAATCGCCGATCCCGAAGAGAAGCGTCGAGGCGAGCGCAAGTTCGATTGCGTGTGTCACTCCATTCCTTTTTAGGCCGCCGTCTGTCTGATTGCTCTTGATACATACTCAACCACATCTCTGAACGTCTTGAGTCTCGCTGCGTCTGCGTCTGGAATACTGATACCAAACTCCCGCTCGATATCGACTGCGAAATTGACGGCCGAAAGAGAGTCAAGCTCGACCATCTCCAAGTCCTCAATGAAGCGGTCGTCCGGATGGAGCCGTGACAAATCCACCTCAATGTGGCGCGCCAGAATCTCACGAAGACGTGAGGCTATGGGAGCTGTGGCATCATCGAAGAAATGTCGGCCAAACTCGTCGGCGGTCTGTGCCTTTCTAGTCTGCATCCGTTTCGCGACGAGTCGGCGAACCGAACGCTCTTGGAACCACAGCAAAACGCCGATGGCCAACACTGCTACGATTCCGATGGCGACTGCGATGGACATGGCGCGAGGCGGCCTAGACCTTATGGCTTGTGAAGCCTTTGGCGGGCGTCTGTTTCCCTATTGGCGTGGGTTGCCCCATGCATGAATGCGGGGCCGATCCAAATGTTTAGGCGTCTTGTCCATGTCTCTTTCTAAAAGTTTTCCTGACCGAATTGCTCGTGAGCAAAAACGCGATGGCCAAGTAAAAACCAGCAACCACATACGAGACGATCTCATTCTGCTTCGTCGCGGTCTCCGGAGTCAACGTCGTGACTATCTGCCACAACAACTGAATGATGCTGACTGCGCACAATCCGATGGTCAGCCACCAACTCCAACGCTTGAGCTTGATCAAGCCAATACCGCCGGCAACGAAACCGAGATTGGTGGCGACGGCAAAAAATAGCAGTGGGGAACTTCCGGCGGTGAAAAGAGAGGGAACCGCCAGGATCGTCCCAAGACCGAAGAAAACAATCAACGCGATTGCGAGTCCTCTGATTTTCCAAAGCGGGTTCATACGCGCGTAGTCGCTAACGAGCTGACCGATGACAAGGAGCGCGCCAAGGATATTCGCATTGGAACCAAAGGTTCACCGCACTCCTCGTCATTCGGTCCAGATGGTTAGGCCGCACGGTCTCAAACTCCATATCCGTACTCTCTCAGTCTGCTCCTGAGCCACAGGTAAAGCGGGATGCCAAGAAGCCCAAAGACCAGGCTGAACGCCCAGCCCAAACGGGTCGGCTTCTGCGGATGTCCGAGCAGCGCAGTCGCTTTCTCCGGAAAAAAAGTGTAAACAATGCCGAGCGCGAGAATCAGCGGAGTGATGCCTGCGCCCTTGAGTGAAGTCGTGACGCTCTCCTCATGGCGTGACGCAGCCAATAGCGGTGAAACGACACTGAGGTATGCGATGACGGTGCCACCGACGAGCGCCAGGATGCCAATGCCTCGCACGGAAAGCTGGCGGTTCATCAACGTCTGCGTGGGCTGTTGTTCGCTGGACATGAGATGCGCGTAGTGCGGCCTAGACCTTATGGCTGACGGGCCACAGTCATAATAGGTTATCTCCCCGGACGGACAGTGGGCGGAACATAGCCGAGGTGCCACTGGTAATTCCAGAGATTTTCCAGGGATGACAGTTCAGCGTGGCCGTCAGCGAAACTCAGGTTGATCGCCCCCGGCAATCTCTGTTTGATATCGACCTTTCGGATCGAACCGTCTGTGGGGGAGGTGCCATGACGGGCGATCAGACAGCGTTGCATTTCCTGATCGGCCACGGTACCCCCATGGAATAAGTCAGGAGTCGGCCGATCCGTCGCTTTGGGCCAGATGTCGGGCCAGACGGCATCCATGAAATACGGCGTTTGCGCCGAGTGAGTGATCGCGCTGTCATTGGCAAAACACTTCGGGCCATCATTCGGAAAGTACAACTGCGTAGCTCCCTTAAAGGGGTAAAACCAGCCATTGAGGGCATAGCTCCCAAACATCAGATTCGCACCTGAACTCCAGGACCAAGGATGGATGGCGTCGCCCTGGCCATTGGCACGGTTTGTGGACGACGCGGTCGGACAAAGCCGGATTGCCGTCACCTTGGCTTGATAATCAATGAGCGTCTTCATCCAGAGCGTATCGACGGTGGTGTAATCAATCGGCTTGCCGTTATCGTGTTGATACAGAATAGCGGCCAGCGCCATCTGCCTCAGATTGCTGACGCACTTGATTTGGTGGGCTTTCTGTTTGGCCTTGCTCAATGCGGGCAGGAGCAAGCCGGCCAGGATCGCGATGATGGCGATCACCACCAGGAGCTCAATCAGCGTAAAGCCGCTACCCCGCGATTTGAGAGAGGGAGGGATACAATATTGTTTGAAATCCATAACACTGCACCGCCATGCATACCAGAAAAGTTCTCGGAACGCCATCCTAAATCCTTCGCCACTGAACTGTTGGATGGAATGCTGGCTGCATCCCCGAAAGCCCAGTCGCATCGATCACCAGCGTCCGAGGGCTGACGACGCGACGAACAGCCATACCAATGGCAGCCAGAACGAAAAGCACTGAACACACCGTCAGACACCAGAAGAACGTTGTGGCTCCCTTCCGGCCCAATCTTGAAGGCACAATGGATCGAACTGCATTACGGTAAGCGGAATCCCAACTGAAATCCGACGGCTGTTAATCTGACCGGAACCGCCTGATGCGGACCCGCATGTCAGGTGCTGTCGGGGCCGGGAGGGCAATCCTCCCGGCTACCCGATTATGCTGGGAATAATCGTCTGAACACATCTTCATCCCAAGGATTCTGGTTCACTGGTGGCGTCTTCTCGCTCTTGCTGTATGGGCAATGCTTGTGCTCGGAAATAAAGCCCATCGGCTCACCGTCGACAACGGCAGCCACACTCTGCCCACTCTCCGACCAAAGAAACCTCACATCCGGATCAAGTCTGATCCTCAAAGGCTTCAAATTCTCGAAGACGCACGCGTTTTGGTGCTTCTTGAGGCACGCTTTGGCGTTGCCCTCCACGAGCGATGGATGGCGTCTGTAAACCCAGCACACGCTCCCATGCAGGTGCCCGTCGGGTCTGCGGTCGGGGTCAGGCGGTAAAAGCACGAGGGTTCCGAGTACTCCGTCATCGTCAAAGACTGCGGTTCTCAGAGAAATGACATTTTCAGAGAAGTGGGTCATGACCTACGCAGCATAATAGAACGGGTTTGACGAAGACTCAAGATGCACTTCAAAGGATGGCGGACGTCATTCGACGAAACCATCTTGCTGCCCAACACCGAGCAGAGTTACCGGGCCTATCAGGGCTCGCGAGGACGCTCGCCCCACCGGGTTCATGAGAAGGCTCGACGCCATTTTTGGCGTGCATCGGGGCCATGAACCGTAGCCGCCGACGTCAGTCGGCGCTTATTACATCAGAGTGCGCGGACTAACGTCTGCGGCTACTTGAGTCATGGAGAGCTCAGTCATCGTCATCGAAAACAAGTCGCCCAGTCGAGGACGAGTTCGAGAACGAGGACGAGGACGAAGGGACGGTCCACCGAGACGGTCACGGTTTCTTCAACCGGTAAAACCTGGCGCTGCCGGAGGGCGTCACCGTGACGGCGTTATTGGCAACATCGGGAACCGCATTCCAGAGGGCCGACGGGATTTGATCCGCCCATTCCAGCAAATAGCCTACAACGCTCGCCGGCCATGAGAGGGTGATGCTGGCGCCGGAACGCACGGCACTCAGCACAGGATTGGATGTGTTGTCGATGCCCGCAGTCGCAGGCGCCACAAACCAGTTGACCGGGTCGGTGCCATACGCCTCGGCGACCGATCGTTGAAGTGACGCCCCCGTGCCATCGGCGCCCAATGGCCAGGGCGGCGTGTTGGCGTAGCGCACGGCCTCAACTGTGATGTATGGGACACCGTTGGTGTCAGGTGTGTCGGGCCGTTGCAATTCCAAATTCTCACCGTCGTCCTGCAGCGCGCCATCGAACGGCCCAAATATCTGCACTTCGGCCGGCACGGAATATTTCGCCCGAAACAGGGCGGGATCAATCGCGACCACGAGCAACAGTTGACCGGCGCCCAGCGTCGCGTTGGTTGGAAAACTGTAACCCACTCCCGACAGTTTCCAAGTGTTGGTTGGAAACGACGGGGAGAACAGCGGGACGTTTGTGGACGCGATATTTTTCAACTCAACGAATTCCTCTCCACCCGCCGCCGGGTGATACATGATTTCCGTGAACACCAACGGCCCGACACGCGGACCGGAATTGACAAAGCCGAGTGTGTTGGAGAGCTGCGCGGGAAACTGCTCGTCGCCCGCGCTGTTCAAGTAACGGCCGAAGGTCACCCCGTTCTCCGCCGCGCCGAAGCGAAATCCGTGCAGGTAACCGGTCAGGTTCGTGTTCGCGTCGCCCGAATAAAGCCAGGCCTCATCGCCGCTCGAATGGAAGGCAAAGCTCGTGCCCGCGCCCGGAGTCGGATTAAAGTCCGCTTCCGTGAAGACGCGGTAGCCGCCCGCGAGAATCGTTGTGCCGTTCCGTATGCGGAATTTCTTCGGCGTTTTGAGATCGTCGCTGATAAACCATCCCCCGATGTCCACATCGCCGGCGGTGGGATTGAACAACTCAATTTCGTCCACTTGCGGCAGGTCGGTGTGTGTGAGCAGTTCGTTGATGAGAATCGGCGCAATGTTCGGCGCGACATCGTCGGCGCCCGGCGAACCGTCCATAGCGCCGCTGGCGCGCCAGCTCCCTTTATCACCCCAAGTCTGCCACGGCGCGTTTTCGTTCATGATAACGAGTGAAAAGCCAAGCCCGTCTGTAAGCGGGTACCAGGAATTGTTATAGGCAAACTCGAGAATCTTTTCGCCGAGAGCGTCCTCCAGCCGGATCGTTTCGCCGCCGTTGCCAAGCGCTCCGGTGTATTCACCTGCGATATTCAGGCCGCTGCCGTTACGCGCGGTGAACGCGGCGACGTTTTTCACCACCAGCACAGTTGCGCCTGGCGCCAGATTCGTCACGGCGCTGGAGGTGAAATTGAAATAGATGCCGTTGGTAAACCGCACGCCGATCAGGTCCAGCGGCGCCGGTCCGATGTTCTTCAACTCAACGTATTCAAATTCCTGCGCGTTGTTCGTGTTGCCGGGTTGCGGTGGCGGATTGTACATGATTTCCGTGATGCGGAGGTACCGCTGCGCGAGCGAAGGGTTGCCCGCGTAGTTGTTGGTCGCCACGAGCCGGCCTGTGTCGTCCGCGAGCGTGACGGTTTCGCCCCAGGCGTTGAGTTGACCGCTGTAGTTGCCTTGCACGAACAGTCCCTGGCCGCCGCGCGGACCGGAGGCGCGGGCGCGGAACGCATTCACGTTCGGCGAGAGATAAAGCGAACCTCCGGCCGGGACGACGGTGCCGGGCCGGAAAGTGAAGCTCACGCCACCCCCGATCTTCCAGCCGGAAACGTCCACGGCGAAAGCATTCGTGTTGAGAAGCTGGATGTATTCCTGCGCCTGGTCGCCTGACGCCGGGTTGAACTCGATTTGTCCGATGCTCACCACCGCATTCGACGGCTGCGCGGAAGGGATGCCCTCGCCGTTGAGGGTGGCGGTGGTGTTGGTGAAGAGAAACGCGCGGCGACCAGGCAGATGAATGTCGAAAATCCGCTGCGCTTCAGGCCGCATCTGGTTTTGGTTTCCCCATTTGGGCCACGCCGCGTAATCGCGATCCGCATCGGACGTGCCGAAGGCCGGCGGATCCATCTGGTCCAACATTTCCCGGATGCGCGTCTCGATTCGCAAACTGTTGGTCGCCGCGCCCGGCGGTTGCAACACCTGGTCCATGACCGTGCGGAGGCGGCGCAGATACATGCGGCGAAAATCCGGGTGATTGAAGATCAGATCGTAAAGCCGGTTGGGCGGTTTGCCCTGCTGGGCGGCATTATAGAAGTTCAGCACGTTGTTCTCAAACAGTGTGTCGGTGAAGTAGCCCTGCGCATCGAGCCAGTTGCGGCCCCAGCTCAGGTCCACGTCCCAGGGAAAGATGGCCCATTCACCCGTGCCCGGCGTGTCGCGATACAGATAATAATTTTTGTGCCCGTGGTCCTGGTCGCTGACCAGCGCGAGGGCGACGAAGTAACTGATGGTCTGCGGCAGATCAATGTGGTCGCAGGCATAGGCGACCCGATTGCTCAGCGGACGCGATTCGTCGAGATTGTCGATCAATGTCTGCAGATCGCTGGAGTCTTCGTCCTTGCGGGTCTTTTTCTCGTTGCCGCCGGCGCTGCCCATATTGTTGTACATCTTGTAAAGCGCGCCGTTGGGATCGCGGCCGAGCCGTTCCAGCCAACGATCATCGCCATCCTCCATCAGGTCCGCGATGCTGAAGAACCGCGCGTTGCGCTGGAGGCGAACGTGGAATGCAAAATGACCGGCTGACCCGGCCGCGGCAATCATCTCGTAAGCGAGCGAGTTGCGCACCTTGGCCTTGTCGCTGTAGTTGCTCAGAAATTTGATGTCTTTGACCCGCGGACTGTCGGCGCGGTAGCGGAAACGGTGGTCGCTGTTGAAATCGAGGTTGTAACTTTTTTTGGGCCAGCCGGAGGAACTCTGCCCGTGCAGACTGATCAACACGTTGTCGTAAAATTCGCCGAGATGAAAAAGCGAACCGCGCGCGCCGCCGAACGTGTCCGCCGCTGCTGTGTTTTCCACGAACAGTTGTACGACCGGCAACAGCGACTGAATGCCCGGATCGGAGACGACCGCGCCCAGATACTGTTCGGAATCCACTGGATCGGCAAACAGCGGCCAGCGGGAACTGTTGTTCTGCACGTCGGTCGCCGAGACGTAATAGCGAATCATCTGGCCGTTAGTCGATGCGCTGGCCGGAATGACCGCGCTCCAGATGCCGTCGCCCGCCGCCACGTCACCGTTGGCGCCGCTGTCGTTCATCTCCACGGACACTTCGGCGTTGAACATGATCCGATAGTGAAGCGTGACGTTCGAGAGCGCGTTGAAAGTCGGCAGAACACGCGCCGTCACCAGAAGGTCCTGGTTGTCCGACGGCGCGTCCGGCGCATGGCCGACATCGACGATCAACGGGCCAAGATCAGGGGCGCCGGTGCTGTTCAATGCGCCGGGAGTCGGCGTGAGAAAGTAGCGTGCCTGAGAACCGATCTCTCCGACGCGGGTGGCCACAAGTTCGGCCTGAACCAGAAAATCCGTGTTCGTCGCGTCGATGTTCAGCCCTTGAATCGCGAGCACATTGGTGCCGACGTAAAGCAGCGAGCTAAAAGGGGTGATGTTAAAGTCCTCGAACTGAACGGCGAGATTGTCTGGGTGCCGCGCCGTGGCGACGGAGTCCCACGCCAGCGGGTCCGGCGCGTTTTTGCGGGCAATCTCCTGTCCATTGAGCCAGGCCACGAAGCCATCGTCGTATTTCAAGCGAAGAGTGAGTTGGGCGATGTCGGCCGGATTCGACACCGCAAAAGGGATTCGGATGAAAGCCGAGCTGTTCACTGTCTGCATCTTCGTCTGAACGTCCGTCACAATGTCGGGACCGTAGTCCACCGGAGTCGCCGGGCCGCTCTGGAGCAGGCGCGCGATCTCATCCGCTGTCAGCGCGCGGTCCCACACCGCGACTTCGTCGATCTGTCCAAGGAACGGATTGTCCGTGGCGTCAAAGACACCGCCCCCGCCGATGTTGAAGTTGAAGCCGGAAGCGCCGTAGCTGGAAACTGATCCTGGTGAATCGGCCGTGAGGTCGCCATCGTAATAGAGTTCCAGCGCCTGGCCGGTGCCGACTGCGGCAATGTGATGCCACTCGTTGTCGGCAAACGGGTAGGCCGTGTCGATCTGGCCGACCGGAGTCCAGAGTTCAATCGTCGTGCCGTTGATGAAGCCGAATTCAATCGCATCATTCTGGCCGAACAAACCGGTGCGCGAGGCCTGGGCACCGGTGGGCCGAATCCACCCGGCCATCGTGAAGGCGGAGCGGTTGTCCAACAGTCCGCCCGGTCCACCGACGAAATCATCCACGCCATCAAATTCCGCCGCCGTGTTGTCCGGCTCGAAGCCGTTGAACTGCGGAGGACGCGGCCCTGGCGACGCGCTTGAGACGCCGTTCTGGTACGTGCCGTTGGCCGTCGCGCCAAGAGTTCCGCTGTTAACCGCGACCGCACCGTTCGTTTCGTTGAGACGCCAATAAGCCACCGGCAGCGATTCAAGCACGTGCCCTGAATACGAACTTTCCAGCGGGTCAACCGCGCCTGTGTCGTAACCCACGCCGTTCGTGCCGCGGAGCCAACTGGAGTCATCGAAGTCCGGCAGCGTCCAGCTCGCGCCAAGGCTGTCATCTGTCGGGATGAGCACCTGGACCGGCGCGTTGGTGGTGATCAACGTGGTTTTGCTCGTTACCACGCCGAAGCCGAACGACACGTCGGGCACCTGCCGTGGAAACGTCGGCGCGAACTCGGTGGCGATCGTAACGCCGTCCGGCTGCACCAGGGCCAGATACTCGCCAGTCGCAGAAAGCTTGAAGTTGGTATGGAGGGGCGCACCGGGCACATCGCGATGCTTTTCCGAAGCGAAGACCACCAGAAAGCTGCTGGCGTTGAGATTGGTGCCGGGGAAACGCCACTTGGTCAGTTCATTGGCATTGTCAGTCAGATACCAGCCACCCAGGTTCACGGACTTGGAGCCGGCATTATAAATCTCGATCCAGTCTTCGTAGGAACCGTCCTCGTCGGCCAGTGTGCGTGTGTTGTCCGCCATAAATTCCGAGATAATGACCGGGCCGGCGGCGTGCGCCGCGGGGCGCAACGCCAGTACACAGAGCAGGAGGGCGGACGGAAGCGTTCTCATGAGTGACCGCGCTAATCATAGCACATGTCGGGCCGCGGCTCAGTGGATTGCTTTGCGAATTAGCCGGCATCACCGGCCGGCAAGCACCCCTTATACCTGCTTCAGGCGCATTGACGTTGTTCACCGCAGATTATTAGATTGCCCGACGCTTGACCGGCCGCCGGGATTCGTCGCTCATGCCCACCGGTCCCAAATGAACATCATCGCGAATTTGTTCAAATCTTCACTCGGCAAAAAATACATCATGGCCGTCACGGGCGGCGCGCTGTTTCTCTTCGTGGTCGGGCATTTGCTGGGCAACCTCCAATTTTTTCTCGGCCCGGAAGTCATCAATCGTTACGGGCACTTTCTGCAGGCCAACCAGGAAATTCTCTGGCCGGCGCGACTCGGATTGTTGGTGATGGCCGCGCTGCATATCTGGTCCGCCGTGAAAGTTTCGGCCGAAAACAGGGCGGCGCGGCCCGTGCCCTACGCGGACTGGCATCCGACCGTCGCCAGTTACGCCTCGCGCACGATGCTGCTGAGCGGTGTGATCATCGCCGCGTTTGTGATTTATCATGTGCTCCACTTCACCGTGCAGACGAAGTCGATCAATTTCACCGGCCAGAGTTTTGTCGCCCTGCGCGACACCGAGGGCCGGCACGATGTTTACCGAATGATGGTCGCGGGATTCCAGGTGCCCCTGGTGTCCGGCTTCTACGTCCTGGCGATGGCGCTGCTCTGCCTTCACTTGAGCCACGGCATCGGCGCAATGTTTCAATCGCTCGGTTGGAAAGACGAAGTTTACGGACCGTGGATCGATCGTTCCGCCAAAATGCTGGCCTGGCTGATTTTTCTCGGTTACGTCTCCATTCCCATCGCGGTGCTGCTGGGCTACGGAAAGGAAGCGGTGAAATGAAGCTCAAAGCCCAAAGTTCAAAGCTCAAGAGAAGCTCAACGCTTCAAACTTCAACGTGTTGGCGATCTGCTTTTGGTGTTTGGAGTTTGGAATTTCCCTTGAGCTTTGAGCTTCGGATTTTGAGCTTCGGCAGGCGCTTGACATGACTCTCGACGCCCACATTCCTTCCGGACCGCTTGCGCAAAAGTGGGATAAGCACAAGTTCGAGCTGAAGCTGATCAACCCGGCGAACAAGCGGAAGTTCGATGTCATCGTTGTCGGCTCCGGACTCGCGGGCGCGTCCGCCGCGGCGACACTGGCTGAGCTTGGTTACAGCGTCAAATGCTTCTGCTTTCAGGACAGTCCCCGCCGGGCTCATAGCATCGCCGCGCAGGGCGGGATCAACGCCGCGAAGAACTACAAAAACGACGGTGACAGCATTTACCGGCTTTTCTACGACACGATCAAAGGCGGCGACTTCCGCGCGCGCGAAGCCAATGTCTATCGTCTGGCGCAGGTGAGTGTGAACATCATTGACCAATGCGTCGCGCAGGGCGTGCCGTTTGCCCGCGAATACAGCGGGTATCTGGACAACCGTTCCTTCGGCGGCGCGCAGGTGTCGCGCACGTTTTATGCCCGCGGCCAGACCGGCCAGCAATTATTGCTGGGCGCTTATCAGGCGCTTTGCCGTCAAATCGGTTTCGGCAACGTGAAGATGTTTCCACGCACCGAAATGCTCGATCTGGTCGTGATCGATGGCCACGCCAAAGGCATCGTCGCGCGCGACCTGGTGAGCGGCGAAATTGCTTCGCACCCCTGCGACGCCGTGGTGCTCGCCACCGGCGGTTACGGCAACGTCTTCTTTCTCTCGACGAACGCCAAAGGTTGCAACGTCACCGCCACCTGGCGCGCTTACAAAAAGGGCGCGGCGTTCGCCAATCCGTGCTACACGCAGATTCACCCGACCTGCATCCCCGTCAGCGGCGACCATCAATCGAAATTGACGCTCATGTCCGAATCGCTGCGCAACGACGGCCGCGTCTGGGTGCCGAAACGAAAGGAGGATGGCTCAAAGTCGTCGAGCCAGATTCCCGAGGCAGACCGTGATTATTTCCTCGAACGCAAGTATCCCAGCTACGGCAACCTCGCCCCACGCGACATCGCTTCTCGCGCGGCGAAGGAGGTTTGCGATGAGCGGCGAGGCGTTGGGCCAGGCGGTCTCGGTGTTTATCTTGATTTCGCCGACGCCATCAAACGTCTCGGCGAAGACAAAATCCGCGAGCGCTACGGCAACCTCTTCGACATGTATGAAAAGATCACCGGCGAGAATGCGTATCAAACGCCGATGCGCATCTATCCGGCGATGCATTACACGATGGGCGGCCTGTGGGTGGACTACAATTTGATGAGCAACGTCCCCGGCCTGTTCGTCCTCGGCGAGGCGAACTTTTCCGACCACGGCGCGAACCGGCTTGGCGCCAGCGCGCTGATGCAAGGCCTCGCGGATGGTTACTTTATTGTCCCTTACACCATCGGCCATTATTTTGCTTCATCGAAACAGGCAAAGCCTTCGATCAGTCATGCCGAGTTCAAAAAAGTCGAGGCGGAAGTCCGCGCGCAAACCCAAAAGCTACTGTCGATCCGGGGCAAACGAACAGTGACAAGCCTGCACCGCGACCTGGGCAGGCTGCTGTGGGAGAAATGCGGCATGGCGCGGACTGAAACCAGCTTGAAGGAGGCTTTGAACCGCATCCCGATGTTGCGTGAGGAATTCTGGAAAGACGTCAACGTCACCGGCGATGGCTGCGAACTGAACCAGAATCTGGAATATGCAGGTCGTGTGGCTGACTTCATGGAGTTCGCTGAGTTGCTCTGCCTCGACGCGCTCCATCGCAACGAATCCTGCGGCGGCCATTTCCGCGAAGAGTACCAGACTGAAGACGGCGAAGCCAAACGCGACGACGACCATTTCGCCTACGTCGCGGCGTGGGGGTATCAAGGGCCAGACAAGCCGCCGGTGCTGCAAAAGGAGCCGCTGGTTTACGAAGAAGTCCACATGACGCAGAGAAGCTACAAGTAGTATGAGCGCCGGTGCAAACCCCGTGCCGTTGCAACACATCCACGGCCTCATCTATCTGGTGCGCGGCGCGAAGGTGATGCGGGATAGCGATTTGGCCGAGCTGTATGGCGTGGCAACGAAGGTTTTGAATCAGGCGGTGAAGCGAAACAGAGAGCGGTTTCCTGAAGACTTCATGTTCCAGGTTGATTCCAAAGAAGCTGCAATCTTGAGGTCACAAGTTGTGACCTCAAGTTCGACTTGGGGCGGCCGGCGGCGGCGGCCGTACGTTTTTACGGAGCAAGGGGTGGAGATAGGCTTCCACACTCTGCGCGAAACCGTAGACGCCGCGCCGCTGCCGCGGAAACGGCGCAAGGTGCGCGTCAGTTATTGAAAACAAGTTTGCCATGAACCTGACCTTGAAAGTCTGGCGGCAGAAGAATGCGACCGCACCGGGACGCTTCGAAGCCTACGAAGCGAAGGACGTCCTCCCGGAAATGTCCTTCCTCGAAATGCTGGACGTGGTGAATGAGGAACTCATGGAGCGGGACGAGGAACCGATTGCGTTCGATTCCGACTGCCGTGAAGGCATCTGCGGCACCTGCTCCCTCGTTATCAATGGCATTCCGCACGGCGGCCGGAAAGGCGCCACCGTCTGCCAGTTGCACCTGCGGCACTTCAAAGAAGGCGACACCATCACCATCGAACCGTGGCGCGCGAAAGCCTTCCCGGTCGTGCGGGACCTAGTCGTGGACCGCAGCGCGTTCGACCGCATCATTCAAGCCGGCGGCTTCGTTTCCGTTTCGACCGGCGGCGTCCCCGACGCCAACGCGATTCCGGTTCCGAAAGCCGACGCCGAACTGGCGATGGACGCCGCGCAGTGCATCGGCTGCGGCGCCTGCGTGGCTGCGTGCAAGAACGCGAGCGCGATGCTCTTCGTCGCCGCGAAAGTTTCTCACCTCGGATTGCTGCCCCAGGGCAAGGTCGAGAAAGACCGCCGCGTGGCGAAGTTGGTCGAAGCGATGGACGCGGAGGGCTTTGGCAACTGCACCGTCACCGGCTCCTGCGAAGCGGTCTGTCCGAAAGAGATCAGCCTCCACTTCATTGCCCGTTTGAACCGCGACTACGCCGTAGCGATGTTGAAAGGCAGAGCGGTCTGAAAGCCGGGTTCAGACGATTCTCACAGCACCCCTGCCATTTGTCACTTCTCCAATCAGCCAGGCCTTGTGCTTCCGGGCATGGATAAATCGAAGCACCAGGCGGAAATCTTCCTTTGCGACAATCGCGACCATGCCGATGCCCATGTTGAAGACCTGATACAATTCATCTTCCGGGACGGCACCCTTCGCCCGGATCAGTTGGAAAATAGGGAGCATTTCCCACGAGTCTCTGCGGATGACAACGTCGCAGTTCTTCGGCAGAACGCGCGGAATGTTATCCACGAAACCGCCGCCGGTGATGTGGGCGAAGCCTTTGATGGCCGGGGAGGGTTGGCGTACCGCCGATCTTGATTTCAGGTACGGCGCCACGCCGTCCCGCCCATTGAATTTTTTGAGCAGCTCTTGCACGAGCGGGCCGTAGCTGACGTGCACCTTGAGCAACTCGTCGCCGATCGTGCTGCCCAGTTCAGCCACAGGGCTGCCCGGCTGCAGTTTCATCTGCTCGAAGAAAATTCGTCGAGCCAGCGAATAACCGTTTGTGTGCAGCCCGCTCGAGGCTATGCCGACGACCGCGTCCCCTGGCTTGATGGATTTGCCGTCGAGCATCCGGGCCCTTTCCACGACGCCGACAATCGTGCCGCTGACATCGTATTCGCCCGGTTGATAGAAGCCGGGCAGCTGAGCGGTTTCGCCGCCGATAAGCGCACAATTGTTTTCCGTGCAGGCCTTCGCGAAGCCTTTGATGATTTCGGTGAAGACGCGCGGCTCCAGTTCGCCGGTGCCGATATAGTCCAGGAAGAACAGCGGCTCCGCCCCGAGCACCGCGATGTCATTCACGCAATGGTTGACGAGGTCTTGACCGATGGTGTCGTGCCGTCCCAGGGCGAAGGCAACCTTCAGCTTGGTGCCCACGCCATCCACGCTGGAAACCAGCACAGGCCGCCTGTATTTCCTGGTGTCGAGCGCAAACAAGCCGCCGAACCCGCCAACCTTGCCGAGCACTTCTCGGCGATGGGTGGCGGCGAGCAGTTGCGGCAGCGTGGCCTTAACTCTATTGCCCAGGTCAATGTCAACGCCTGCTCGGGCGTAAGCTTTTTGGTTCATTGGAAATTGGGGTGATTATTTAAGAGAAAGCGAATTCCTGTCGAGACCGGACGCCATTGCCAGCCGGCACAAACTCGTCGGCAACAATTCGAGAGTTAAGCACCGGCCACTTGCGTCGTCGCCGAAATCGTTTCAACGGCAGGTTCTGTTGCCTGGGTAACAACCGCTGTCGTCGCTTCGAGCACGGCGGGATTTGTCGCGCTGCCCGCTCTTGCAGTCGGCTGAGTGATTTCCGCGCCTGGCGGAACAATGTCGGGTTCAGTCTGAGCCTGCGGGGCTGCTTGGACGCTCGATCCTGCTTCTAGAACTGCGGTCCCTTCGGTTTGTGGTGCGGCGGGCTTCGCTTCCGGCCTGGGCGGTTTCGGAGTTGGCTTCTTGGCGGTCTCAATTCTGCCGTTGGCGAACTCCAACACGTGCCCTTGATGAATCAGCCAGTGCAAATCCGCAATGACCACCGTTTGTTCCGGCGTCGGATCGTGAAGGTCGCCAGTCGCCTTCGGCGCGGCGGCTGACGGTGCCCCCGCAATTTGCTCCGTTGTCGGCGGCGACGCGACCGCGCGTTCCGCTGGAGGAGGGGTTGCAGGAGCAGCGGCCGGCGCGGGCGACGGCGCCAACGCTCCAATCAATTGCCGACGCGCGCAACCGGGATGCGCGTTGATGTAATCGACGATGCGCTTGATGTCATCAGAAACCGGCGTGGTTTGCAAATCGAGGTAATGCGGCCGCGCGACTGCCACATGGGTGATGGTCTTGTTTACTTTGAAAAATTGCAGGCCATGCGCGGCGAACTGTTGGCTCAGCGTCGTGACGACCTTGAGCGGGAAACGTTGCTGCTCGTCCCAGGCCCGCCGCACCAAATGGCGCAGCGCCGCCGTCGGCAACAGCTGGGCCACCGCGCCAAGCAGCGTGTGCGATTCGACTCCGCGAATGATGTTGCCGAAATGTACTTCGCGGAAATGTTGTTCCACTTCCTCGCGACTGCCGAGCCGTTGAGCCTCAGACACGTTCAGGCAAACGTATTCCGTCTTCCAGCTCTGCTCTTCGATCCACTTTTTGACGACCGCCTCGTCCTTCACGATTTTCACCTTCGATTTGTAAACCTCGAAGGGCATCCGCGAAAAACGCTCGGCATGCAGCTTACGCAACTTGTTTTGGTAGTCGTGATAGTTTGGCGGGCCGAGAATGATGCCGCTGAGAGCGCACTGCGCGACGAACGTGTAAGTGCCCTTCGGCGGATCGGCTGGCGTGCGCTCGGCTTTGTAGAACGTGTCGAAGTGCTTTCGTAAGACATGGTTTGCGGCATCTTGATCAGAAAGCCAGAGCGTGTCGTCGAGGTTGCAGATCCAGAGCGACTGGGCAACCGGGTCGTCCGCCTTCTTCGCCACCCGGAACGCGACGTGATACCGGTCCGGCCGTTTCAAAATCAAATGAGCGATATCAAAAATCGGATACGCCCGACCGGTCAGCTTGATTTGCCGGGCGAGTGATTCGACACCCCTTTCCTCCGGCAGGAAGGACACACTGACTTCGGGCAACGGCTGGATCGGTTCCCGTTTCTCTTCGCTCCGGGGCCTGTCGAAACGGCCTCCCTCGTGACGCGGCGGGCCCGCGCGTCCCTCGCGCGGCTTGCGTGGTCGGTCCTGATCCGTTTCATCGCGTTGCCGGTGGGCTGATCGCTCAACCCTTCTGCCGCGCCGCTCCCGGTGCTCCCGCCCGGGCGGACCGGAGTCCGCCGCGCTGCCTTCGTATTTGGCGTAGCGATTGGTGTCGGGCGACTGCTTGGCCCAGGCGGGCAGGAGTTGCAGCTCCAACTCTTCCAAATCCAAACCGTTATCAGGCGAATTGCTCATGTGCTACGACTGCGTCATCCACACGCGAAGGCGCGGCTCGAACAAAATGGACAATAAGAATGAATCGCTCCCGGGTGGAATGCAAGCGCCAGGTTGGGGGCAAAAGCGCCTGGCCGAAATCGCAA
Organism: Verrucomicrobiota bacterium; assembly: GCA_003219345.1. Taxonomy (GTDB): domain Bacteria; phylum Verrucomicrobiota; class Verrucomicrobiia; order Limisphaerales; family AV2; genus AV2. Next base: position 5,529 of record QHOP01000303.1, on the reverse strand, counting down.
ACTCACAGCAAGTTTGCTCGCTCCGATCTGCCAGGCGCCGGAAGACTACTTTCTGTCGAGACCTCCACTGCTCGCCCGCTTGGCAATTTTGCGGCTCGTCTTAATTTTCGTCACCGTGCCGGTTTTTAGATATTTTATTTTGACCTTCTTGAGGATTTCCTCGCGGCGATCGTAGAGACGTTTCAGCCGGCGCGGCTTCACACGGCTCAGGCAACAGGCGGTCAGCAGTGGCAGTGCGATGGTCGTGTCGGTATAGCAAACGACGCAATCGGGCAGCGTGTCGGGATCAACTTTGCCCCAGCTCACAGCTTCGGCGGGTGTCGCACCGCTAAGACCGCCGGTGTCAGGACGGGCGTCAGTGCATTGGAGGAAGTAATCATGGCCTTTTCCCGGGAGGCCCATGACTTCCTGAATTTGCGGCTCGGTCTGGAGCAGGAAGTTTTTCGGCGAACCGCCCCCCAGGATGAACACGCCCGACTTGTGGCCGGTGCTCTTCGCTTCATAAACGATGGCGGCAGTCTGATTCACGTCACGGTTCACGTCGAACATCAGCCGCGAGCCGCGCAACGCCATCGCGGCGACATTCATGCCGATGCTGGAATCGCCCGGACTGCTCGTGAATATCGGGATGCCGCAGGCGTAGGCGGTGGCGAGCACGCTCGCATCCTTCAATCCGAGCTGGCGGCTGCGCTCGTGAACGTATTTGCCCAGCAGGTAGTGAAATTCGTCGGTGCCCATCGGGCGCTGGAATTCGGCTCCCTGAATGACTTCGCGTACGAACGCGTCGGTGTCGAGCAGCACGTTGTAGTGAAAGAGAACGTCATAGATGCGAATGACGCCGTCACGATGCAGTTCCACGTCGTCCAGGAACGGTGAGCCCTGGTAGAGCGCCAGGTCGAGGCCGTAGTGCAGATCGTGGTAAAGGTTCGCGCCGGTGGAGACGATCCAATCGACGAAGCCGGCCCTCATGAGCGGGATGAGGCACGATTTGCCGAGGCCCGCCGGCGTGAGCGCGCCGGTGAGGCTCATGCCGATGAAGCCGTCGTTGGGCAGCATTTTCTCGGCGAGCAATCTGGCCGCTTCACGCAGACGTCCCCCGTTGTAAGCGAGAAAAGCCCGATCGACGAGATCGGCCGCGGAAATGTCCTTGTCCACGCCGAGCGGGTCGAGGCGCGGGCAGGCGGCGAGCTTGTTCGTCTTGCTCATGCGCCGAGGAGTTTTACTGAACCGACCTTAAACGCAAATGGATTTTGGATCGGAAGCCTTCCGCAGGATCATTCTGCGCGCTGGACTCCCCTGTCGGCTTGCCTCGTGTCGCGCTCCTTGGCAAACTCACCCCAGATGCGCGAACGCCTCCGAGCCTGGACCGAAGCGGTTGAAACCTTCGTCCTCGAAGTCATCTTTGAACAACGCCGCGGCAAACGGGCCGCCATGCTTCGGGTTGCGCTGTTGGCGCTCTCGAAAATTTTCCAGGTCGCCGTCAAGGCTCGCCGCTTCCTTTACAACGTCCGCATTCTCCGCGACACCACCCTGGGGGTACAGGTCATCGCCATCGGCAATCTCACCGTGGGCGGCACCGGCAAAACGCCGGTTGTGGAAAAATTCGCCCGTGAACTCCGCGACCAGGGCCGCACCGTGGCCATCCTCTCGCGAGGATACCGCTCCAAGCCGCCGCCGCTGGCCAAACGATTGATCGACAGGTTTTTGTTGCGCCAGGACCGCACGCCGCCGCGAGTGGTGTCCGATGGCAAGTCGCTTCTGCTCGATTCCGAAACTGCCGGCGATGAGCCTTACATGCTCGCGTCGAACCTCAAGGATGTGGTGGTGCTGGTGGACAAGGACCGCGTGAAAGGCGGCCGTTACGCAATTGAAAAATTCGGCTGCGACACGCTGTTGCTCGACGACGGCTTTCAATACTGGAAGTTGCGCGGCCGGCGGATGGACGTTGTGCTCATTGACTACCAGCAACCCTTCGGCAACGAACAGATGCTCCCGCGCGGCACGTTGCGGGAGCCGCCGTCGCATTTGGCCCGTGCCAGCACCATCTTCATCACCAAAAGCGACGGCAACACCGCTGCGCTTCGCCAGCGCATCGCGCAGTACAATGCCACGGCCGGCGTCATTGAGTGCGTGCACCACCCGCTTTATTTCGAGGACGTGTTCACCGGCGAGCGGCACGGCCTCGAATTGCTCCCGGGAAAAAAAGTCGCCTCGCTCAGCGGCATCGCGCAGCCGGAAAGCTTTGAGCGCAGTCTCGCCTCGCTCGGCGGTGAACTGGTTTATTCCAAACGCTTCGCTGACCATCACCGGTTCAGCCAGCAGGAAGTGTTGAACGTCATCAACCGCAGCAAAAAGCGCCAGGCGCACGCGATCATCACCACCCAAAAGGACGCGGTGCGCTTCCCGAAAATTGACCGGCGCGACCTGCCCATTTTGTTCATGCGCGTCGAAATCAAAATCCTCAGCGGCGGCGACGACTTCCGCGACGTGGTCCGGCGCATCTGTTTCCAGTAGCCATGGACATGTTGCTCTACGGCCTGGCGCGCGCTGCCATCGCGACGCTGCAAGCGCTGCCGTTGCGCTTCGTGGCGCGGGTCGGTCGAATTGGCGGCGCGCTGGCCTACTGGCTCGACGCGCGGCATCGGCGCGTGATTCTGGATAATCTGAAGCTGTGCTTTGGCGCGGAAAAATCGCCGAAGAAAATCCGCGCGTTGGCAAAGGAAAATTTCCGCCGGCTCGGAGAAAATTATTGTTGTGCTGCGAAAACGGCCGGCATGAGCAGCGACGAAATCAGGCGCGTCCTGGAAGTCTCCGGCGCCGAAAATTTTTATGCGCAGCGGCCCGGCCAACCGCTGTCCGGCCGTGTGATTGCCGTCGGCCATTTCGGCAACTTCGAACTCTACGCGCGCTGCGCGATGTTCACCCCCGGCTGCCAATTCGCCACGACCTACCGGGCACTGCGACAGCCGGCGTTGAATAAACTGACGCAATCATTGCGCAAAAAATCGGGCTGCCTGTTTTTCGAGCGGCGGACGGATGCCGACGCGTTGAAATCTGCGATGAACCGCGGCGGAATCGTGCTCGGTTTGTTGGCCGATCAGCACGCCGGCGACAAAGGTCTGCGGCTGCCGTTCTTCGGACACGATTGTTCCACCAGCGCGGCGCCGGCGGTGCTGGCGTTGCGTTATGGGTGCAGGCTGTTCACGGCGATTTGTTACCGGACGGACCTTGGCCGGTGGCGGGTTGAAGTCGGCGACGAAATTCCAACGCGCGAAAACGGCCGGACACTCTCTCCTGAAGCCATCATGCTCGAGGTGAATCGCGCGTTTGAAGCCGCCATCCGGCGCGACCCCGCGAACTGGTTCTGGGTGCACAAACGGTGGAAGCCCGGCAAATGGAGGCCGAACGCCAGACCGGAACCGGCCTCCGTGAACACGCGATGAAGCTGAAAGCCGAGCGAATCCTGGTGCGCGGGGTCAACTGGCTTGGCGACGCCGTGATGACCACGCCGGCGTTGCTCCGGCTGCGCCAGGCCAAACCGGAGGCGCACATCGCGCTGCTCACGCCTGAAAAACTCAAGGACCTCTGGCTGCGCCATCCGGCCATTGATGAAGTCATCACCTTTACACCGGGCCAAAGCCTCTGGCAGGTCGCTTCCAGAATACAGAGCTCAACGCCGCCGATCGAAGAGCATCGACAAAACCGAGCGGAACTTGTTCAGGGGTTGCATCAAGGTGAGATGGCTCAGGTCCACGACTCCGCCGAGCGCGTCTTGCGTTCTCCGTTTCGCCGACGGGCGTTCGACCTGGCCATCGTCTTTCCGAACTCGCCTCGCTCTGCGCTCGAAGTCTGGCTGGCGCGAATTCCGCAACGAATCGGCTATGCGCGTCCGTGGCGCAATTTTTTTCTCACAACGCGAGTGCCTTCCCGGCCTGACGCTGTGAAAATGCGCAAACGCTCCGCCGCTGAGATCAAACGCCTCGTTGCCGCCGGCCCAGCCGACGCAACAGGCAACCTGCAACACGCGCCACCGACGCCGGCCGCTCATCACCTCTGTCAGTATTTGCGCCTCGTCGCCGCGCTCGGCGCAAACCCCGAACCGTTGCCGCCGCTTCTCGAAGTTGCCGGGGACGAAGTCGTGGCTGTGAAACAAAAATTTTCGCTCGCCGACGGCGTGCTCTGGTTCGGCCTGAATCCGGGCGCTGAATATGGTCCGGCCAAGCGCTGGCCGCGCGACCGTTTCATCGCCGCGGCGACTGAGACGCAGAAGCACACGAACTGTCGCTGGCTCATTTTCGGCAGCCGGACCGACGTTTCGCTCGCGACCGGCATGGCGAATTTGCTCCAGCAGGCTTTTCCCTCCGCTCCACCCCTGAACCTCGCCGGTCAGACAACGTTGCGCGAGCTTTGCGCGTTGCTGAAACTCTGCCGCGTTCTTCTCACCAACGACACCGGGCCGATGCACGTGGCCGCCGCCGTTGGCACGCCGGTCGTCGCGGTCTTCGGCAGCACCTCGCCCGAACTCACCGCGCCCGGATCGCCGGGTGATTCGCGTCACCACCTGTTGAAGTCCGACGCGCCGTGTTCGCCCTGTTTCCGGCGCGAGTGCCCGATTGATTTCCGTTGCATGAAAAGCATCGAAATCGAAGCGGCCGTCGCAGCGGTGTTGGACGTCGGCGGTTCGCACGGTCGGGTCGGGAATATTTTGTAACCTTTCCCCGCACCTCCTCGTCCAACCAGCCAGCAAATCGTGAGCAGGTCGGTCCGGCGCGTGGCCGGAGGACGGTTCACAAAAAAACGAAACAATAAAATAAAACAACAGTATGAAAAAACTACTCACATTGGCACTCGGTCTCTCTCTCCTCGGAGCCTTTGCGCCCGCGGCCCTCCGCGCTGCGGACGCCGACACCGGGGGAAAGAAGCGTCCCAAGCTGACCGAAGATCAGCGCAAACTGCGGAAGGAAATGGTGGAAAAATACGACACCAACAAGGACGGCAAGCTGGACAAGGCAGAGCGCGCCAGGATCAGCAAGGGAGACAAGGAAAAACTGCAGAAGGCCGGCCTCGGCGATCGCCACAAGAAGGGCGAAGGTCATGACAAGACGGGTTCGCCCAAATAACTCCGATTAAACGTTTCGTTTCGCAGCCGGAGCTCACAGGCTCCGGCTTTTTCCTTCCCGCCCGTTCGCTTGCCTTTCTTCCGTGCCTGCGGGATACTGTGCCTCGTGAACAACGTGACGGTGACGCAACTGACCGACCAACTCCTGGCTTCTTATGCCCGCGTCGGCGGCATCAACCATCTCGACGGCAAAAACCTTCCTTCCAAGACGGCCATCGCCGCCATCTCCGCCGATCTGTTGAGGTTGCTCTTTCCGGGTTTCTTCGATGAGAGACCGATTCATTCCTCCGAGCTGAAAGTCGAAACGACGACGCTGATGGACTCCGTCCGGGAACGGCTCGAAGACGAAATCTACAAAAGCCTCGAATACGCCCCGCCGCCGGACGTGAAAAAAAAGGAACTGCGTCCGA
>QHOP01000611.1:4472-6695 GCA_003219345.1 Verrucomicrobiota bacterium | reverse complement strand
AGACTTCGGGCATTGGAGGCACGGTTACTGCCTTACGACCTACAGTTCACAGAGCAAGAGCGTGGACTGCGTGTTCATTGCCGAAAGCGCCGAATCGTTTCGGGCCGCGGGCCGCGAGCAGTTTTACGTCTCGGTCAGCCGGTTCAAGCAGGCACTGACGATTTACACCGACGACAAGCACGAATTACTGAGAGCCGTTTCAAAAACCTCCCGACGGCCTTCAGCAACGGATTTGATGATCAATAAATCTCCGGAGGCAACTCGCCTTGGCGATTCTAAAAAGGGACTTGTCCAACGGCAATCTGTCGAGAAAAACGTCGACCAGTCGCAATCAGAATCTCAAGCGCGGAGGCGCGAAGCAGTTCCCGTTCGCAGACGGCATCCGGTTGACCGGCATGTCAGACAATCATACTCCAAAGGGATCACGCGGTAATCTTGCACTGGCGAGCCAGATTGATCCTTCGGCGGTAACCTCAGGCGTCCTGCAAAAATGTTGGGCTTCTTCCGCACGAGATCCAACAATCGCCGCGCGGCGCCCGTTGGGGTTGCGGCGCCTTTTCTCTCAACTGATTTCCGTCACCTTGGAGACATCGCGCAACCGAGCAAACACGGCCTGGCTGCCAGCCAGTTGTTCGATGATTTCTTTGGCCCTAATTGGCTTTGACGGGGCGCGGCAGTGTCATGGTCTTGGTGCGGAAGAAAAACGTCGACCAGTCGCGATCAGAATCTCAAGCGCGGAGGCGCGAAACAGTTCCCGTTCGCAGAGGGCATCCGGTTGACCGGCGTGTCAGACAATCATACTCCAAAGGGATCACGAGGTAATCTTGCGCTGGCGAGCCAAATTGATCCTTCGGCGCTGGCCTCAGGCTTCCCGCGGTCGCAACAAACCTTCGTCCAGAGCACCCGCGAGCGATTTGAGCGCAGCATCCTCATCCTTCATTCCATTCCGCGCGTTCGTGAACGCGAAGCAGCTCGCCAGCCGGCTTTTCAGTCGGGCCTAGGCTAACCGGCATCGGCCCGCTCACAGCTCTTGGAACTGGCCTTGGGAACTGAGTATAAATGGTCCTCCGAGAACCACCGCCGCCGACAGGCCGTGTTTTTCTCGAAGCCTTACGAGCCAATCGCGCTGGACGCTTGCAAGGGCATCGGGCGCATTTCCGGTCTTCTGAACGGCCGTATAGAAATCGAGCATGAACTCACCGCTGGATATGTCGAACACCGGCCACAGGGTCATCAACAGATTCTGCGCACCAGCCTGAACGAACCCGCGCCGCAAACCCATGACGCCTTCTCCGAATCTGAGTTCACCGATGCCCGTGTCGCAGGCAGCGAGCACGACCAACCACGTGCCCCGCAGCTTTAACCCGCTGACCTCCTCGGCGGTCAAGATGCCATCGTTGCCGGTGGGCGGAATCTCTCCGCGTTGCCAGGCGTTCAGCGTAACCTGTGCTCCGGCCAGCGCCACTCCACTCCGCTGCATGGGGTTTCTCAGGAGCACCCGCCCCGACGCGCCGGTGGAATCGGTGATGAGGCCAAGGAAGGAGAAACGACTTACTCCGCGTATTGTCTCCGGCAACAAAAACCCGTGGGTCGCCAAGTGCAGGATGTGAGGAGATCGAACCGGGCGCAATTGAGTTTCTGTCGCATTGGCTCCGAGAAAAACGGAGACTGGCCAATTCCATCTTTTCGCCCGGGCCTCCAGTGCGGCTGCATTGGAGGCAAAGTTGGTAAGAGGGGCCAGATACAATCCGCTCGTCGGAGCTGTGCCAGTTCGGCTGTCGGAATAGTCAGGACTGGCGAACACCACCATTTCCGAACCCGGCGCTCTTTCTGGTTTCGTCAACAAATCCCGACCGCTCGTAACGTATCGAAGGGAATGCTTTTGGGCGAGGAATTCGTCGCCGGGCGTCAACAGCGTGGCAAATGATACGAAATTCAAACTTGCGTCGGGACTGATGATTGCAGTTTGTGTGTCGTCCGGCAGCGCGGTCTCGATCGGACCCCAGACCCGTCGATACAAGTCTTGGAGCACGACCGCTAGACCGGATTCATCGGTCCGGTGGCGCATCGAGCGCTGGTAGCGCAGGACGTTCGCGTCGATGGACGCGGCCGATCCGAGAGAAACCCATTTCGGCTCTCCGGCGAAGGTCACGATCGCTGCGCCATACCGTTCTTCCCATTTCTGCTTGCCGAGGTACTGATGATAGCGAAGCAGTTCTACGA
>QHOP01000611.1:2255-4467 GCA_003219345.1 Verrucomicrobiota bacterium | reverse complement strand
GACTTCGCCAGCTAGTCGCTGACGCTCATCGGCGCGTCTCTTGAGGCCTTGCTCGCTCAGATCTTTGGGGGGCTCCATCAGCAATTGGGTCAGCCGTTGCTTGGCCGGCCCCAACTGTTCGATTAACGCGCGGCTTTCCGGGTTCGAGCTCGCTTCAGCCAGGAGGTGATCTTCGATCAGTGAATCCAGCACAACTCCCTTGTTCCTAAGAATCGCCTGCGTCAATTGTGGTGCATCGCCCAAGGAAGCAAAGAGGGAATAAGGATTACGGCGCTCCTGATAGGCCAGCCGCTCTTGTTCTGAGGTGAAGGAAAGTATGTTGGCCAGGATGCCCAGGTTTCCCTGTTCGACCTTCTCCGCAAGCTCCGTCGCCTTGGCCGGGTTGTGCATATCAAAATAAAGGAAGCCGAGGTTCTCCAATACCTTCACCGTGGCTGGGTGCTCCTCTCCGAACACCTTCTGATGAATGTTCAATGCCCGTTGAGCAAGTGGCTCCGCCTTGACGGAATCACCCATACATGCGTAGGCGGCGGCTAGATTAATGAGGCTCACCGCCACATCGGGGTGCTCCGGACCAAAGACTTTCTCCTGAATGTTCAGCGCGCGCCGGAGAAGGGGTTCGGCATTGGTGCAATCACCCATCTTTTCATAATTAACCGCCAGGTCGTTGAGGATGATTGCCGTTCGAGGATGTTCTGGACCGAGCAATTTCTCCTGTATGGCCAGAACCTTTTGCACGAGCCGTGCCGCTTTAGCGTAATCACCCATGTTCTGGTAAAGTCCCGCCAGATTGTTGAGAGCCATTGCCGTCTCGGAGTGCTCCGGACCCTGCGTTATCTGGAATATCTTCAGAGACCGCTGGAGCAGTGGCTCTGCCTTGGCATAGTCCCCGATATTGACGTAATGCCGCCCCATGTTTCCCAAGGTGATAGCCGTCATCTGACGCTCTGGACCGGGATTCTTCTCCTGGAATCTGAGCGCCATCTCATAAAAAGCTTCCGCCTTGGCGTAATCTCCGAGCTGGTCATAACTTGCTGCAAGATTGTTTTGAGTAAGTGCCGTCTGCGGGTGCTGTGGTCCCAAGACTTTCTCTTGAATGCGGAGCGCGCGTAATTGAAGAACCTCTGCGTTGGTGTAATTCCCCATCTTTGCATATGTCCCCGCCAGATTGTTGAGGGCCATTGCCGTTTCGGGGTGCTCCGCGCCAAGTACCTTCTCCTGTATTTTCAGAACCCTTTGCTCAAGCGCCTCTGCCTTTGAGTAATCATACGTGTTCTCGTAAAGCCCCGCGACTTTGGCGAGGCCTTTGGCCGTATCCGGGTGCTCCGGACCGAGGACCTTCTCCTGAATTTTCAATGCTCTCTGAAGCAACGGTTCCGCCTTGGCGTAATCCCCCGTCTTCATGTAGAGCAGACCGAGGCCGCCAAGGGTGATGGCTGTTTCAGGACTCTCCGGTCCTGGGTTTTTCTCAAAGATTTTGAGCGCCCGCTCATAAAAAGCTTTCGAGTTGGTGTAATCATCGGTTGCGTAATAAAGACCTCCCAAGGCTTGCAACGCCCTTGCGGTGTGCGGGTGTTCTGCGCCTCCGAGCTTTTCGCGCAGTTCCAGCTCGCGCAGCATAAGCTGCTCGGCCCGGGAGTAATTACCCATGGACCAATATAACAATGCGAGATTGCCGAGGTTCCCGACTGTGGCTGGATTTTCCGGCCCGAGTACCTTTTCGTTGATGGCCAGTGCGCGCTGCAATAGGGGCTCCGCCTTGGCATAGCTGCCCATCTTCATGTAAACGTTCGCAAGGTTGTCGAGATTTCTCGCAGTGAAGGGGTGTTCCGGACCGAGCGCTTTTTCCCGGATTTTCAATGCTCGCTCGAAAAGGGATTGGGCCGCGGCGTAATCGTTCAGGTTTACGTAAATTCCCCCCAGATTGTTGAGGCAAGTGGCGGTGGTGGCGTGTTCCGGGCCCAGGGTGTCTTCCGAAAGTTGCAGCGCCTTGATTCCTAGCGGAAGGGCCTGCTTAAACTGGCCCTGTTGCAGGAGCCCCAGGACTTGGTTATTGAGCGAGTCCACCTCGCCCACGGATTGGGCAACGGCAATCGACGGACCAAACGAGCAAAACGCGCAAAACAAGGCCAGCCACGAGCGAGCGCGTTTGGTGTTTTTGGTATTCATCCTTTCCTGAGTTGAACCACGAGTTTCAGATTACCAATGACTT
>QHOP01000611.1:0-2230 GCA_003219345.1 Verrucomicrobiota bacterium | reverse complement strand
CATCACCGTCATCGGCACGAACTCGATTCGTTCAAGACGCCGATGCGCGCCCGTATCATCAAGCCCCAACACAGAGTCGATGTCGCGATACGGCTTTTGGGGGAGGACTTTCTTGCGGACAGTGTTAGGGTGAAGCACCAGAGTGATGAGACTGCGCTGCTTCCGTTGGATCAGGCCACCCGGTTTCAGGTTTATGAACCCCGGACGATTGCGCTCGCTGCTGGCGACCTGATTCGGATCACCCAGAACGGCTTCACGAAAACGAAGCAAAGGCTTAACAACGGGTATTTGAAAAAAGTCGAAGGCTTCACGAAAGACGTCGACCTCAAACTGGCTAACGGCTGGGTGGTATCAAAAGACTTCGGGCATTGGACGCACGGTTACTGCCTTACGTCCTACAATTCACAGAGCAAGAGCGTGGACTGCGTGTTTATTGCCGAAAGCGCCGAATCGTTTCGGGCCGCTGGCCGCGAGCAGTTTTACGTCTCCGTCAGCCGTTTCAGAGAGGCACTGACGATTTACACCGATGACAAGCACGAATTACTGAGAGCCGTTTCAAAAACCTCCCAACGGCCTTCGGCAACGGATTTGTTGATCAATAAATCTCCCGAGGCAACTCGCCCTGGCGATTCTAAAAAGGGAATTGCACAAAGGCAATCCGTCGAGAAAAACCTCGAACGGGCGCAATCAGAATCTCAAGCGCGGAGGCGCGAAACAGTTCCCGTTCGCAGACGGCATCCGGTTGACCGGCGTGTCCGACAATCACAGTCCAAAGGAATCACGAGGTAATCTTGCGCTGGCAAGCCAAATTGATCCTTTGGCAATAACTTCAGGCTTCCTGCAAGATGTTGGGCTTCTTCCGCACGAGATCCAACAATCGTAGCGCGGCGCCCGTGGGTTTGCGGCGCCCTTTCTCCCAACTGATCTCCGTCACCTTGGGGACATTAAGCAACCGGGCAAACACGGCCTGACTGACAGCCATTTTTTCCCGAATCGCCACGATTTCTTTGGCCTTAATCGGCTTGACGGGGCGCGGCAATGTCAGGGTCTTGGTGCGCAGCGTCAGCTTCTCTTTGCCGGCGGCGTGGCGGGCCAGGGCTTCCACACTGCCAACTAAATCTTCCGCGTTGAATTCGATCTCTTTGCGTTTCATAGCTTGAACTCCTGTTTGATGACGGCCGCCGCCGCGCGGAGTCGTTTTAATTGATCCGGGCTCAAATCTTCGCTCTTTGCCTTCGTATAAACGTAGAAGAACACGATGATGACGCGTTCTTCGAGATGCAGGTAGATGACACGAGCGCCACCGCTCTTGCCGCGACCCGGCAATCGCATGCGAATCTTGCGCAGCCCGCCGGAGTGAGGGATCACGTTTCCCTTCTTCGGATTCCGCAACAGCTCTTTCTGAAACTCGGCATACGCTGTATCGTCCACCAAACCGGTGATGAGCTCGGTGAACAAAGGCATCTCAACAAAAATCACCAAGCGACTATATTACAGAGTAACATAAATACAAGCTTTAATATCGGCGAGCTTTGTCAGCGGAGTTTCGTGCAAAATCATACGGGGTATTTGCAAGCCGCTTTCGCCGGCGGCCAGCAGGAGAACAGTTCGAACTATTGTAACTTCGTTCGATAGAACCGCACGGCGTGGCCGGGAGCCTCCGCGTCCAAGTAGTAAATCCCGCCCGTTCGATTGGTCAATGTCGCAAGTGTCGCCCACGCCTGAAGATTAGGGGAACTCTGGATCTGGTACACAAAACCCGGCTCGGCCAGCAGGCGAAGGTCCGTTATACCGTTTGCGTGCTGTTTGACGCCGAAAAACCGAGCTCTAACTGCTGTCACGGCGCTGAGCAAAGCCAAATTCTGATACCCCCCGGAAGAAATTGCCACTACATTGGTCAATCCAGCGAAGAGGTCACTTTGGTGAGCCCAATTTCCACCCCACGCGACCAAAGTCCCATCGTTGCGACTACGTTGCTTAATCCCACAGGCACATTAGTTTGGCCATAGACATTGTCACCCCACGCGACGACCGTCCCGTCGCTCTTGAGTGCCAGGCTGTGATAGTGGCCTGCGGCAATCGCAACGACGTTTGCTAAATCCGTCGGCGGTCCAACCGGACCAGGATTCCAGCCCCACGCGGAAACCGTTCCCTGGCTCTTGAGTGCCAGGCAATGTTGAGCGGCTGAAGTAATCGCCACGACGTTGCTCAAATCGGTCGGCATATTGGT
>QHOP01000387.1:5644-15302 GCA_003219345.1 Verrucomicrobiota bacterium | reverse complement strand
TGTCTCCGAACGGCCCGCGTCGTGGTACGCCGAACTCTACAAGCGCGACGGTCTTAAGGGCGGACACGTCATCATGCTTGGCCCCGGCAACGAAGCGGCGGCGCGCGGCGCGCTCGCGGCGTATCCGGGCGGGTTACACATCGGCGGCGGCATCAACCGCGACAACGCACGCGCCTGGCTCGAGGCCGGCGCGTCGCATGTCATTGTCACTTCCTGGGTGTTCCGTAACGGCCAGTTCGACTTCGACCGCGTGCGCGCGCTGGCGGCGGTCGTCGGCAAGGAACGGCTCGTGTTCGATTTGAGCTGTCGCCGGCGCGATAAAGATTATTGGGTCGTTACCGATCACTGGCAAAAATTTACCGAGTTCAAAATCGATCCGCGCGAACTCAATCGGCTGGCGAATTTCTGCGCGGAATTCCTCGTGCACGCCGCGGACGTCGAAGGGCTATGCGGCGGTGTGGATCTCGAACTCGTCGATAAGCTCGCGCGATGGTCGCCCGTCCCGACGACCTACGCCGGCGGCACGCGATCGCTGACTGACCTGGAGGAAGTCACGCGCGCGGGGCAAGGCCGAATTGATCTGACCATTGGCTCGGCGCTTGATATTTTTGGCGGCAAAGGCGTGCGTTATGCGGACGCGGTTGAGTTCAATCGCAAGCTGGCGGCCGAGAAGTGACGGTGGCGACGTTATCGCGAGGATGCACCGGAGGCGACCGGGAGCGCAGCCGCCTCGGCTGCAGTTCGTCGCGCCCCCGCAACGAACACCGTGGCGTAACTACTCCTTTTTGGAAACGGACGGCGCTCGGTCGCGCCGACGGCGAGGGCGCCGGCGGCTGCGCCCGGGGGCGGGCGCGCTCCCCCGTTATGCGGCTTCCTCACTCCGGTGACGCGTGCGGTTTAATGCAACAATGAACGTGCGCAAATGGTTTAAGGATCATTCGCTGAAGCTGCTGGCGATTCGCGACACCCCGAACGCCATCGCCGGCGGCGTGGCGATCGGAATTTTCTTTGGCTTCACGCCGTTGGTCGGCCTGAAGACTCTGCTTTCGATCTTTTTTGCATGGCTGACGCGCTGCAACATCATCGCGGCTGCCATCGCCGTCACGTTGCACGACGTCGCGCTGCCCTTCATGCCGGTGCTTTTTCGTTGGGAATATCGAATCGGCTACTGGCTCCTGAGCGACCCGCATCAATGGCCGGTCCGGCTGAGGGACATTCGTTGGAGTGCGAACACCTGGCGAAGCTGGACGACGTTTTTGTCGGTTGGACGGCCGTTGCTTTTGGGGTCGGACGGCAAGTTAGCGGCGGGGACAAGATTCTGTCGAGCCGTCAGATGGTCGCCGGGCGCGGGCGGAGGCTTTCCATGAACCGTTGCACCGCGCTACAAAACTCTGCTTCACCTGAAGCAAAGTTTTGTGTAGGACCGTCGCGACCGGTTCATGGCCCCGATTCGCGTCCAAATTTTGGAGGTTCTCCCTACCCATGAACCAGGTGGGGCGAGACTCCGTCGAGCCCTAATTTCTATCCATTGGAATCGGGCATTTACTCATCGCGAGTCGGGAGATCATTCGCGGAACAGCCTGGATTTCACCTGCCGGCAGACACAAGCAACGCGAGGGCCACCACGGCATTCACGTAGAGCGCCGCCAGCACGTCGTCCAACGTCACGCCCCAGCCACCGGGCAACTTCTGGCTCTGGCGCACGGGCCACGGTTTGGCAATGTCGAATAGGCGAAAGGCCGCGCAAACAACGAGCGTCAGCAGCCAGGTGTCGCGACTGAAAAAATATTCTGGCGGCGGCATGGCGCCGTTCTTGAAAAGGAAGGCCCCCACCCACGCGCCGAAACAAATGGGCACGGCGATGATTTCATCCAGCACGACGGAACCGGGGTCCGGCTGGTTCAAAATCTTTTCCGCCGCGCCGCAAAGCCGCACGGACAGAAACATTCCCGTGACCATCCCGCCGAGGTAAACCCAGAAATTCCCCGGCAACAGCAAAACCACGAACCAAAGCAACCCAACGAACGAGCCAAACGTGCCGGGCGCGAATGGAATCCGTCCCGCGCCAAACCCCTGGGCGATCCAGAGGATGAACTGGTTTTTCATTTGCTTCTTGATTTGCCGCAGCCGCAGCGCGGGCGGGTCTTGAAACTCGCAGGTCTGGTTTGAATGCGTCAGCGCATCCGCAACCGGCTTGCCCAGGCCGGCGCCCAGGGACTCACCAATACTTTGTCCTGGCCCGCGGAAAGCCCGGAGGGATTCTGCCCGGACTGCTCGGAGGAAATCTTTGATGCCGTGCTCCAAACCGCGCGCGAACGGGGGAATCCTGGTTGCGCCGAACAGGAGCACGAGGACCACCATGAGCAGCACCCACTCTCCGCCGCTCAAACCGAGAAGGCCCAGCATTGCTTCCGCAGGCGGTTTTTCCATGCTCGCGAGGCTAACTCACACGTCGTCCAGATACAACGCGCGATTTCGCCACAGGTAGAGCGCGCCGGACGTGAAAGTGAGTGCGACCGTCACCCACAGGGAGAACTGCGCCAGCGTTGGCACCCATGGTTTCAATACCACCTCCGCCCAATGCCCCCACTCGTCGTAACTGTCGGCCACCAGCAGGGTGATGATCGCCGCGATTTGCGAAACGGTCTTGTGTTTGCCATAGCCTTCCGCCGCCAACACGACGCTCTTGGTCGCGGCCAGCAGGCGCAGTCCGGTGATGGCCAGTTCGCGCGTGACGATGATGACGACCATCCAGGCAGGCGCGGTGCCCCGGCCAACGAACGCGATGAACGCCGAACAGGTCAGAATTTTATCCGCCAACGGATCCATGAGGGTGCCGAAGTTGGTGATGAGCTTGTCGCGCCGGGCGATCTTGCCGTCGTAGTAGTCCGTCAGACCGGCCAGCGAGAACAAAACCAGCGCGATGGTGTCATTGAAGCGCGCCCGCCAGAAGACGGCGGCCAGAAAAAAGAGCGTGAGCACAAGGCGGGTCAGCGTCAGCCGATTTGGCAAATTCATTCGCAGGTTTTCCAGTTGCGCGACACGGATTGCAAGGCAAAGGACATCTGGATTTGCGGGCTGCTGCCCGCGACCTGCCGACGCGCAACTCCATCAAGCCGGCTCGGCGATCAAGTCGTAATCCGTGTGGCCGATGATTTTAACAAAGGCAAATTCACCCAGCGGCTGCTCGCCGCGCACATAAACTCGGCCGTCAATGTCCGGCGCGTCCGCTTCGCCGCGGGCCACGAAATAACGTCGATGGTCGAGGGGCGAACGTCCAGCGCTGGCTTCGCGAATCAAGCCGTGTTCCCAGGAAACCACGCTGGTGTTCCGGAGTTCGTTCTCGCTGGTTTCCCGCTCGGCCAGAACTTTAATGGTCCGGCCGACAAACGATGCGCAAATCCGCCGGGCCACCCGGAGTTGTTCAGCCATCGCCTGATCCCGGCGCTGTTTTTTTACGCGGTCAGGAATCTGGTTCTCCATTTTCGCCGCGCGGGTTCCTGCCTCCTGCGAGTAAGTGAACACCCCCACCCGTTCAAACTGCGTTTCGCGGATGAACTCGAGCAGCGCCTGGAAGCAAGCCTCGGTTTCGCCGGGAAACCCGACGATGAAGGTGGTGCGGATCGCGATGCCCGGAATGTCCGCGCGGATTTTGCGAATCAAATCAACGATATATTGCCGCGACGTTTCGCGGCGCATTCGCTCCAACATGTTCTCGTGAATGTGTTGCAGCGGCATGTCCACGTAGCGCGCCACCTTGGGGCATTCTGCGATGGTTTGAATCAATTCATCCGTCCAATGCGCCGGATGCGTGTAGAGCAAGCGAACCCAGAAATGACCGGCCAGCGCGTTCAGTTCACGCAACAGCGTACAAAGCGTCGGCGCTGTGGCAGGCAAATTTTTGGCGGCGGCGCTGAATTTTTCCGGCGACGCGATGGAAGCGGCGCGGTTTGGCCGCAAATCAAACCCGTAATAAGTCGAGTCCTGCGAAATCAGATTCAGCTCCTTGACGCCGTCGGCGATGAGCTGCCGCGCTTCCGCGATGAGGTCGGCCTGCGGGCGGCTCCGATGGCTGCCGCGCATGCGCGGGATAACGCAGAAACTGCAGGGATGATTGCAGCCCTCGGCAATTTTCAGGTAGGCAAAGTGCCGCGGCGTGAGACGAAAACGCGGGGTGGCGTAGTCGGGGATGTAACTGGGGCGAACCTGGACGTTAACCAGCGGCGACGCTGGATGCCGAATGCTGGATGCGGGTCGGCCAACGCGCGCGCGTCGCGCGGCACGCGGCGCGCGCTGAGCGATGGCAGCTTTGGTTTTGTCAAATTTTTCCGAGCCGCCAAGTGTCTCTTCCTGATCGTGCGTCGTGGCCGCAAGATGTCGGTTGAGTTCGGCGAGGCGGGAGGCAGCGTTGGATTTGGAATTCCGCGTTTTGCGTTCCGCATTCCGCATTCGTTGCGCCCTCTGTTGCAGGGCCTGTTGAACAATGCTGGAAACCTGCGCCACCTGGTCGATGCCCATGAACGCGTCCACTTCCGGCAGAAGCCTCGGCAATTCGCCGCGAAACCTCTGCGGCAAACAGCCTGAGACAATCAACGCCTGGCCGCGGTTTTGCGCCTCGCGCACCTGCGCCGATTCCAGGATAGTGTCAACACTCTCCGCCTGGGCCGCGTCGATGAACGCGCACGTGTTGATGATCACCGCGTCCGCGCTGGCCGCGTCGTTGACGATCTCCAGGCCATCCTTCAGCAACGAGCCGAGCATGATCTCGGTGTCCACCAGATTTTTAGCGCAGCCGAGCGAGATCAGGCCGACGCGCACCGGGCCCTCCGCAGGTTGGCCGTTTTTCACAAGGTGGAAAAGTTACGCGAACGGAATGCGGCAAAGCAACCATGGAAAAAGGCTTGGCGGGAGCGAGCGTCCCGGTGAGTCGCCACTTAAGAAACTACTTCTTCGGCTGCGCCGGCGGGAGGGGCAATGTCTCGCCCGGCTGTTTTTGCGGCGGTTGGTACAGCCCAGGGCCGAGGCTGCTCAACGGGTCTTTGGACTGGTGGCCGCGCCAGGCGCGATAGCCGAGGATCAACACGAGCAAGGCCAGCGCCACGCCGAGTGAAGGCAGCGCCACGCGCCAGTTGACCTTCGACAATTGCAGCATGACCACGTCGAGAAAACGGCCGGACTCATCACCCAACGGCGGCGGTTCGTGGAATTTCTCCGTCTGATCGAGTTCCGCCTCGAGCGCGGTCAGCAGCGTCGCCGCATCGAGCCGGAGCAGCGTGCCATACGTGCGAACAAACCCTCGGATATAGACCGGCGCGGCAAACGCGGCGTAGTCGCCTTCCTCGAGCGCGCGGACGTGGTCGGTCTTGATCTTGGTGATCTCGGCGACCTGATAAACGGTGAGGCCCTGAGCCTCGCGCGCTGTGCGGAGTTGTTCGGCCACTGTCAGCATGACCGACGTTTTATAGCGGTTCTACCGGACCATTGGCAATCCGGGAAAAGGGAGGAAAACCGCATCAACCCAGAGACCGGGAGGGTCGCCCTTGTTGGCGCTCTGAATTCACGGACGGTAGAATCCCGCACGCGTCGTGAACCGAATCATGATTTGGGTTGCTCCGTATGGAAGCTTGGCTCGCTGGTGAAGCATCGTCCCGACAGCGGCGCCGGTTCCGGCTCAACCTTCTTCGTCTTCCGACAATTTCCGGTACAGGGTAGCAAGACTGATGTTGAGCAGTTCCGCCGCTTTCTCTTTGTCGCCCCCGGTGTGTGCCAAGGCCTGGTTCAAGTAGGCCAATTCCTGTTCGCGCAAGAACGTTTTAAGTTGCCCCAGCGGACGATTGGAAACCGCATCGGCGGCTGATTGTCCGGCCTGAGCCAGCGTTCCACTGACCGGGTACAGGGCTTGATCCGCGTTCTTGCGCGAGGGTGATGATGATGATGGCACGGATGGAACCTCGAAAACTGTGTCGGAAGGGCTTTCCTTGAAATACTGGTGCAAAGCGGGTGGCAGATCGGTGACACGGATGAAACCGTCCTCGCAAAGTGCGCAGGCGCGTTCGATGGCGTTTTCCAACTCGCGCACGTTACCCGGCCAGTTATGGGCGCACAAAGTTTCCACGGCCTGCCGGGTTATCTGGAAAGGCTTTCCCGTGCGAGCATGCACCTTGTCTCGGAGAAAATGGCTGACCAGGAGTGGAATATCGTCACGACGTTCGCGGAGGGCTGGGAGGTGAATGGGAATAACATTGAGCCGATAGTAGAGGTCTTCCCGGAAAGTGCCGTCCTTGATTCTTTTTTCGAGCGGTTCGTTGCTCGCCGCGACAACGCGGACGTTTACGTAAATCGGGATGTTGTCGCCCACGCGGCGAACTTCGCGTTCCTGGAGAACGCGCAAGAGTCTGCTCTGTAGCATCGCGGACA
Source organism: Verrucomicrobiota bacterium (assembly GCA_003219345.1). Taxonomy (GTDB): domain Bacteria; phylum Verrucomicrobiota; class Verrucomicrobiia; order Limisphaerales; family AV2; genus AV2. The sequence goes on along the minus strand of QHOP01000387.1, from coordinate 8,885 downwards.
TGGACCCGACTTCATCCAGAAAAATCGTGCCGCCGTCGGCCTCTTGAAAAAGGCCTTTCTTGTCATTGATGGCCCCGGTGAAGGCTCCTTTGCGATGGCCGAACAACTCGGATTCCAGAAGATTCTCCGGCAGCGCGCTGCAATTTACGGGAACAAATGGAGAAAACTGGCGCCGACTGTTGAAATGAAGCGCCTTGGCGACCAGCTCCTTGCCAGTGCCGCTTTCCCCCAGAATAAGAATCGTGCTGTCGGTGTCCGCCAGGCGCTCAATCATTTTGAAGACCTCGTGCATTCTGGCAGAACTCCCGACGATCTGGCTGAACTGGTATTTCTTTTTGAGCTGCTTGCGGAGATAAACGTTTTCGGAAATGGCCGTGTTGTAGGAAAGTGCCCGTTGAATGCACAGTTTGAGCTCGTCCAGCTTGAACGGTTTCTCCAGATAGTCGTAGGCGCCCTTTTTCATCGCCTCCACGGCCGTTTCGATCGTGCCGAATCCCGTGATGACAATAACCACCGCTGGCGGGTTCAGCCCGCGGGCTTTGTGGAGAATATCAAGTCCCTGCGCTCTCGTTTTATCGAGATAGAGGTCGGTGATGACAAGCTCGGGAGCGACTGTCTCGATCGCTTCCGACGCAGCGTTGCCATTGGTAAAAGGAAAAACCTCGTGCCCTTCGGCGCGGAGCAGTTCCGTGACCATCTGGACCATGGTCACCTCGTCATCGGCAAGCAACACTTTGGCCATAGCCCAAAAGCTAAATCGAAGCGGCTATGCGGAGCAAGTCAGATTCGCGCCCCGGTCGGTGACGGAACGAACCGCTATTTTCTGGGCGGATTGATGATTTCAGACATCTTGAAGATGGGCAGAAACATGCAGATGACGATGCCGCCCACGACTACGCCCAGGAAAACGATCAACAACGGCTCGATGAGCGAAGTCAAACCGGAGAGTGTCGTTTCGATTTCCTCGTCAAGAAAGTCTGCCACCCGCTCGAGCATCGCGTCAATTTTGCCGGTTTGTTCGCCGGCGGTCATCATGCGGACGATCATGGACGGGAAGATGGAGTGCTTGCCGATGGCCGTTGAAATACCCTCCCCGCGCTCAATATCAGAAGCCGCCACGCGGACCGCTTTTTCCATGACCACATTGCCGCAAGTATTCGCGACGATGTTGAGCACCTCCAGAATCGGCACGCCGCTGCGGATCAACGAGGCGAGGGTGCGGGTGAAACGCGCCAGGCAGATTTTATGCGCAATCGGCCCGAAGATCGGCAGTTTGATTCTGGTTCGGTCCCAGAACTCACGGCCGGGCTTGGTCTTGATGTAGAAAAACCACCCGTACACCGCCAGGCCCATCGCTGGCAAGATGAACAGGATGTAAGACTTGAGGATATTGCTAATGCTGATGAGAAACTGCGTGGGGCCTGGAAGCTTCGCGCCAAACCCGCTGTAAATTTCGCCGAAAACCGGCACGACCTTGACCAACAGAAAGATGGTAACGCCGATGGCGATCACGGTGACCGCGGTTGGATACATCATGGCGGATTTCACTTTTTTCCGCAACCGGGCAGTGCTTTCCAGATAGGTCGCCAGCCGTGCCAGCACCTCGGCCAGCAGGCCGCCTTTTTCCCCCGCGTCCACCATGCTGACATAAAGTTTGATGAACACTTTGGGATGTTTCATGAGCGCCTGCGAAAAGCTGTCGCCGCCCTCCACGCGCGTGCAAACGTCCCGGATGACATCCCGCATCACCTTGTTCGACGTCTGCTCCGCCAACGCCTGCAGAGATTGAACCATGGCCAGACCAGCATCGATCATCGTCGCCAACTGTCGGGTGAAAACGACCAGGTCCGCCAGCCCGACTTTGCCGCCGCTGGTTCTTCCCTTCTTGCCGATTTTTTCCTGGATGGAAACGACCAGAAGGTTGCGATTTAGCAACGCCGCAATAGCGGCCTGTTCCGAGGCAGCGTCAATGTTGCTGCGAATTTCCCGTCCGGATCCCGCTTCCCTCGCCAGATATGTGTAGGAAGGCATATTTATGATTGATTATCGTGCTGCATTTCAAATTGCAAGTCCAACCTCAGTTTCGCCCGCTGGCAAGCTGCAATTCTCACGCCAAAGAAACAAGAACCCGCAAATTCCGCTCATCCGTGCTGTATTCGCCGGTAAATTCAAATGAACAGCGCCGCGCGCACTCTTGGTCTCCCATTTTCGCCAAAACGTTCCGGCCGGTTTCCGCGTCCGTTTTGACCACCTTTGAGACAGTTGGTCCAGTCGCCCGTCCGTGAAACATTGGGCTGTCGGATTACAGACCCTTTTTGATCATGTATTTCAACAAATCAGCCACACGGTTGCTGTAGCCCCACTCGTTGTCGTACCAACTCACGAGCTTGAAGAAGCGTTTGTTCAACTCGAGGCCGGCGCGCTGGTCAAAGATTGACGACGCCTGGGAATGGATGAAATCGGTGCTGACGACTTCGTCTTCGGTATACTCGAGGAGGCCTTTGAGATAAGTCTCGCTGGCCTTCTTCATCGCCGCCGAGATTTCCGCGTAGTTCGTATCCTTGGCCGTGCGAACCGTGAGGTCCACGCAGGACGAAGTCGGCGTGGGCACGCGGAACGCCATGCCGGTCAGCTTGCCTTTGACTTCGGGACAAACCAGACCGACCGCCCTGGCCGCGCCGGTCGTCGAAGGAATGATATTGATCGCTGCCGCGCGACCGCCCTTCCAATCCTTCTTGCTCGGCCCGTCCACCGTCTTCTGCGTCGCTGTGTAAGCATGGATGGTCGTCATCAAACCTTCTTCAATTCCGAAACCCTCCTTCAGCAACACATGCACCAGCGGCGCGAGGCAGTTCGTCGTGCAGGATGCGTTGGAAATTATGTGGTGCAGGGTCGGGTCATATTTCTCGTGATTCACACCCATCACGATGGTAATGTCCTCGTTTTTTGCCGGGGCCGAAATGATGACTTTCTTCGCGCCGGCAGCGAGATGGCCCTTGGCCTTTTCTGCCTCCGTAAACAAGCCCGTAGATTCGATGACCACGTCCACTCCCAGTTGTTTCCAAGGCAGTTCAGCCGGCGTCTTCGCGCTGACCACTTTGATCTCAGCGCCATTGACAATCAGGATGTCGTCTTCGGGTTTGTCGGGGGAGGATTTCTTCGAGCCGACCGTGCCGTTGAAGCGGCCCTGCGTCGAGTCATACTTCAGCAGGTAGGCCAGATTGTCGGCCGGCACAATATC
>QHOP01000387.1:0-5594 GCA_003219345.1 Verrucomicrobiota bacterium | reverse complement strand
CTTTCTCCAGGTTATGTTAAACCGACAAGCCAGCGTTGCATGTTAATGCGGCAGACCCGACCGTCAACGAGAATTCTGAACAACCGCGCGCCCTTCGCGCCCTCATTGACAACGGCCCGCGGGCAGGCAGATTTAATCGGCGCCTCGCGCAAAGAAACCATGAACGCCGACGAGCGGACCAACAGCTTGAGAAGCGATGTTGTGACCGTCGCGTCGGCGCCGAGCCCGGCGAAATCGCGTGTGGCCAATGAAGCGCTGGCCGAAAGCCTGGATCGCCACACCTCGGTCGGTTCGCTCTGGAAAATGGAGGGCGATCGCATCCGCTGTTTCGCGTGCGGGCATCGCTGTTTGATCGGCGAGGGGCGTCGCGGCGTATGCAAAGTTCGTTTCCATCAAGGCGGCCGGTTGCGCGTGCCGTTCGGTTACGTGGCCGCGCTGCAATGCGACCCGGTGGAGAAGAAGCCGTTCTTCCACGTTCATCCTGGCAGCGACGCGTTGACCTTCGGCATGATGGGCTGCGATTTCCATTGTCCCTACTGCCAGAACTGGGTCACCAGCCAGGCGCTGCGCGATGAGGCGTCGGTCGCGCCGATCCAGGAAGTCACGCCGGAACAACTGGTGAATGCCGCCCGCGAATCGGACGCGCGTCTCGTCGTTTCCAGCTACAACGAACCGCTCATCACCGCCGAGTGGGCCGTGGCCGTCTTTCAGAAGGCGAAGGAAGCCGGTTTCCTGTGCGCCTTCGTTTCTAACGGCAACGCCACGCCCGAAGCGCTCGACTTTTTGCGTCCATGGATCGTCGCCTACAAAGTGGACTTGAAAAGTTTCGACGACAAACACTACCGCCAACTCGGCGGCACGCTCGCTCACGTGACGGAAACGATTCGCCTGGTCCGCGAGCGCAGGCTGTGGCTCGAAGTGGTCACGCTGGTCGTGCCCGGCTTCAACGACAGCGAGGAGGAACTCCGGGCCATCGCGAAGTTTCTTGTTTCGGTGGACCGTGACATTCCGTGGCACGTCACGGCGTTCCACAAAGACTACCAAATGACCGACCCGCCGAACACGCAGGCGCAACAGTTGATTCGCGCTGCAGAAATCGGCGCCGAGGAAGGACTGCATTTCGTTTATGCCGGTAATTTGCCGGGCCGCGTGGGCCGCTGGGAAAACACCTGTTGTCCGGGTTGCGGGCAGACGCTGATCGAGCGCTACGGCTACCTTGTCCGCGACTACAAAATCACGGCTGACGGCAAATGCCCGCGCTGCCAGACCTCCACGCCAGGCATCTGGCCCGCAGCCGGTGGTGCGGAGGTTCGTACCGGCGACGGCATGGCCGCGTACTACCGCCGGCTGCCGCGTGGCGTCCGGTTGAACTGATTTTACGCCGCGAAGTTCTAACGATTTACCGATTCAACGATTTACCGATTTGAACCCGTTGGCCACGAGAGTTTCAGGTCTTCCTATGCAGAAAATCCGCCCGCCCGCCTGTGTCGGACGTTTCTATCCGGCGGACCCCGCCGAGCTCCGTCGCATGGTGAGAAGCTTTTTGGACGACGCGGGAACCGCGGAGGAGCCAGCGCCTAAGGCGATCATCGTGCCGCACGCGGGCTACGCCTATTCAGGTCCGGTGGCGGCATCGGCGTACGCGCGGCTTGAGCCTGCCCGCGACGTCATTGAGCGGGTGGTTTTGATGGGCCCCTCGCACTGCGCGGAATTTTCCGGCCTCGCCACGACCTCAGCCGACGCTTTCGCCACGTCATTGGGTCCAGTGCCGTTGGACAAAGAGGCGCTGACTCAAATCCGATCCCTGCCGCAGGTGATTGTCTTCGACGAAGCGCATGGGCCGGAGCATTGCCTCGAAGTCCAATTGCCATTTCTCCAATCGGTTCTCGATGAGTTCATCATCGTTCCGCTGCTCGCAGGCAACGCGTCCGATGAGGAAATCGCGGAAGTGCTCGTTGCGCTCTGGAACGGCCCGGAAACCCGCATCGTGGTCAGTTCAGACTTGAGCCATTACCACCATTACGCCGCAGCCAAAACGATGGATCAGGCAACGGCCCAAAACATTGAAGCGCTGCGCGCCGAGCAATTGGATGACAACCAGGCCTGCGGCTTTCGCCCGATTCGCGGCCTGTTGCATCTGGCGCGGCGGCTGGGCCTGAGCCCGCGCTGCGTTGACCTCCGCAATTCTGGCGACACTGCTGGACGGCGCGACCGCGTCGTCGGCTATGGCGCATTCATCTTCGCGGGATAAACCAGCAAATCGTCAAAACGAATCGGCGTCGTCGCGTACGGGCTGCCCCAGATCGACGCTCTTCCCGCCACTGGCTGCTCCTTTTCATCGAACGAGACCATCCAGGCGGACGGTTCCTTGTCGCCATCCTTCCACGCTTTGCCTCCCACTTCCCATTCGCCGTCTTTCACCTTGCGGACTTGCAGGCGCAGTCGCGTCCAAGCGCCCGATTGCCATTCATACGGGACGCTGGCTTTGACCTCATCACCTTTGAAAAGTTCGAGGGCCTTTTTGGCGGGCGACACCTGCAATTTGTAGGCAGACGTCCCTTGGCCATTCAATCCAACGGCGAAAGTTGGATAGCGGCGGCCTTTGCCGGTTCCGAACATGCGCGCGGAAACGGCATTGCCTTCCTTCTCGGTCGGGCCGAATAAGACGCCGAAGGTGTCCAGCGGCGCGCCGGGCAGTTCGAGGAATTTGTTCCCGCCTTCTTCCTTCACCGCGAACTGGCCGTCGAGAACCAGAAAATCGTCGGGCACCTTATTCAGTTCGGTCTTTTCGAAATCGTTTTCGTAAATTGCCTTTGCCGACTGCCCAACGGCACTGCAGGCCAAACCTACAACCCAAGCAAAGGCTCCCAATTTTCTGAGCAACTTGTTCATTGCCAATTCAACGATTCAACGATTTAACGATTTAACGATTCAACGATTCAACGTTCTTAACGATTCACTCATTCCTCAGCGCGTCCAGCAATCTCCCGCGCAAGGCGAGCGCGGCGGCAATCCAGGTCCAGACTGCACCGCTAACGAAAACTGCACCAAGCGTCAGCGTGAGCGAAAGATAGGGCACACCCGCGCGCGGCGAAAGTAATGCCGGCAACACCGCCACCAGCGCGGCAATGATGCCGACCGCCAGTCCGAGCAGCAACAGTGCGCCGTGCTCGCTCAGCACCAGCCATTTCAACGCGCGCGGACGAAAACCAACGGCGATCAGCAGTGCCAGTTCGCTGCGACGCTCCAAAACATTGCGCATCACCACGACGCCGAGTCCCACGCTGCCGAGCAGCAAGCCCAGCCCGCCCAGAACCTGGAACGTGGAGAGATACGTGTTTTGCACGGCATTGAATGCGGCCAATCGCTGCGTTGTCGGCGTGAGTTCCAGTCCCACGTCGCGCAACGCGCGTGAAAGCGTTTTGGAAATTTCATTCACCTCCGTTGGCGGCGCGTCGATGAGGAACATTCGATAGCCGGCCTCGGACGGAAAGCGCGCGACGAACTCGTCCTCGGCGATGACCAGATTGCCTTGCAAAATCGAATTGGCCAGCGCGCCGACGAGACGGACCTTGAAGGTGCGGCCGCGTTCATCCGTGTAATCCACCGTGTCGCCGACCTTTTTTCCCATCGCCCAGACAATCGACGCCTCGTCGCCGATGGCGGGGACTACATTGGGCTCGTAACCGCCGACGTGAGGAGGCGGATTTCGTGATTCGGTCGAGTCCGCCTCGTTACCTCGGCGGCTACTATCGAGAAGCAACCACGGATTTCCTTCGGGCAAGCCTTTCGCCGCTTTCGCGAACGTGAACGCCTTGCGCCCCGCGAGCAACTCAGGCTTTACTCCGAGCAGCCGCGGCTTTTGCGCGCGATTCAAGTTCAGGCAACTGGCATCGTCGCCCTCGCGCACGCGGAATGGCACAAACGAAACGCCCGCCAGTTCCTTGTCGTCCAAACCGAAAAATTCCCGGCCCGCCTTCGTGTTCAAATCCTGCGCCACCGGCATCGTCGTTTCGCCAATCAGCGCGAATCCGCCCGTGCCCGATGAACGTTTCTCCGCGTCTTTGACCGCCTCGAGGCGGAACACGGCAATGCTCGCAATCAAAAAGCTGCCACACGCGAGCAGGCCGAGCGTGGCCAGGCTGCGTTTGCGTCGTCGCGCGCAGTTGCGCACGCCCAGCTCACCCAGAGCGAATTTCGCGACCGCGACGTTGCGTCCGCTCGCCAACGAAGAAAGGTATGCGGCAGAAAACGCGATGCCGGCAACCAGCAGGAGCGCACCCGCACTGAAGAACAGTTCGGCATTTGACGTGGCCTTTTGCCAGAGTGCCCAACCCATCGAGGCCAGCGCCGCAGACCCGGCGATGCCTCCAACCAGTTTGTCGCGATTTCTTTTTTGAGCTTTAAGATTTGAGATTTGAAACTCAGGATTCGACCCTTCGGCCAGCAACTCGCGCGCGGGCTGCTGCCCCTGCTTGCGCAATGCCAGCCAGATCGTCAGCCACGCGACCAACACCGCTGCCACCGCGCCGATGGCCAGTGTCTGAGGCTCGGCATGGTAACGGAGCGTCGAGGTTTGCACCGCATCGCGCCAAATGGTTGAAAGCCCCAGCAGCATTGCCCGCGCATACCCGACGCCGCCGACGACACCGATGAGCCCGCCGACCAGCGCCAGCGCGCCACCTTCGAGCAGCAACAGCCGTCGCACCTGCCGCGGCGTGAAGCCGAGCGCGAGCAGCGTGCCGACTTCCGTCGCGCGCTGTTCGATGCCGAACTGAAACAGCAGCGCCATCAACAACAACGCGGCGACGATGAGGAAGAAGCTGAAGCCGAGAAACAGCCCGCCGAAATCCTGCGATTGCTCGGCGGCTGCGAGCGCTTGTTGCCGCACCGGCTCGAAGCTCAAGCCGATGGAAGCCGGGTTAAGCGCAGTGACAAGTTTTTTTTCAAGTTCCGCCCTGGTCTGCTGAATGGAATCTACAATCATGGCAGCGACCGTCGGTTCCGTCGGTGGTGCCGCCGCCGGGACTGGCCTGGCCTCGGGAGAGAGTTCAATCGGTACCGTCGAGCGCAAACTGCGAGAGAACAGCTGCGCGGGGAACCGATACCGCACCGCAGTCAGGTTGCCGAATCGGTTGGCCCACAACGATTGTCCGGCAGCGAGAGTTATGAACGCCTTCGGCGTGCCGCGATAGTTCTTCCAGTAATCCTCGTCTTTGGGCCGGATGCGTTCGAGTTTGACCGGCAGACTGGGGTCCCAGTCGCGCGTGCTCTCTGCCTTTTCGATACCCGGAAATTCCGGCATCAGATTGCGGTCCGCCGCCGCGCCAGACAACGGGACGACGGCGCGCACGGTGAATTGGTTGGTTCGTTCTTCGAGCCGCCGTGAAAGGCCGATGACGTAGTAGCTCAACGCGAGTTTGTCGCCCGGTTTCGCGTTCAGGTCGTCAGCAAGCCACTGGTTGATGAGGATGTCGTCGTCGCGCATATCCGGCGGAACCACCGGCGCGCCCGTCGCGGTCACCATCGAATACGGCGCGGCGCGGTCGCCGCGGCGCAGTTCGTTCACGAAATAAGTGAGAACGCCCGTTGCA
>QHOP01000386.1 GCA_003219345.1 Verrucomicrobiota bacterium | reverse complement strand
GCGCACTACGCTTCCATCATCGTCGCGGAGCACAGCGGCACGCGGGAATACATCCAGCTTACGCCGCAGCACGTGGTCGGAGTTTCCGCGACGGACGGCTCAGTCTTGTGGAAGTCTCCCTTTCCAGGGCGGGTCGCAGTCATTCCAACGCCGATTTTCCACGACGGCTGTGTGTACGTGACCGCCGGCTATGGGGCCGGCAGCAAGCTGGTCAAACTCGGCGCGGACAATCAGATTTCCGATGTCTATGAGAACAAGGAGATGAAGAATCACCATGGCGGTGTCGTGCTGGTTGGTGATGATCTCTACGGCTACTCGGATGGCGTGGGCTGGCTGTGCCAGGATTTCAAGACTGGCAAAGAAGTGTGGAGTGAAAAGAAGGCGCTCGGCAAAGGGGCGCTCGGCTGCGCGGACGGCATGTTGTACTGTCTGGAGGAAGACAGCGGAACGGTGGTGCTCGCTGAAGCGTCTCCGAAAGGTTGGAAAGCGCACGGCCGGTTCAAGCTCGATCCGCAATCGAAGATACGCGATCCCCAGGGCCGCATCTGGACCCATCCGGTCATTTCCAATGAGAAACTCTATCTGCGCGATCAGGACATCATTTACTGCTACGACGTGAAGCAGGGCTGACAGCGAAACTTTAGCAGCCGACGTGAGTCCCCATGAAGCAATTCCACACCAAAGGGCGTGAAAATTCCGGGAAACTGTGCGTGCTTCCCCCTCTCCTGGGGGAGAGGGCCGGGGTGAGGGCGAGCGTTTCCTCCAATCCCATTTTCGGAGTAGGAGGCTCATTACTCAAAATCCGAAATCCGAAATCCGAAATCGATCAGAGCCTCGTTACCTCGGCTGCCACGAAAAGCGTGGGTGCTTACTATGAAACGACGCGAATTCCTCAAATCCTCTCTGGCAGCGAGCGCGGCCGGTTTGGCCTCGGTGCTTGAGATTTTCGCCGCGGAGAAGAGCGCGAAAGCCCAACGTGAGTTTTACGAACTGCGCCTCTATCATCTGCGCCGCGGCCCGAAGCAAAAGCTCTTCGACGATTTCTATCGCGAGGCCGCTATTCCCGCGATGAACCACGCGGGCATCGGGCCGGTCGGCGTTTTCAACGTCGCCTACGGACCGGACAACCCGACGATGTATGTGCTCATCCCGCACAAAACGATTGAATCGTTCGGCACCGCGCTCGACCGCGTGCGTTCCGACGCCGATTATCAGAAGGCCGGCACCGGGTTCATCAACGCGCCGGCCACTGACCCGTCCTATGTGCGCGTCGAGAGTTCGCTGATGGTGGCGTTTGTGGGCATGCCGGAGCTTGAAGTGCCGGCTGCGGCGAAGGCGAACCAGCCGCGGATTTTCGAGCTGCGCACCTACGAGAGCCACAGCAAGAAGGCGAACAAGAAGAAAATCGAGATGTTCAACAACGGCGAGATCGTCATCTTCAGGCGGACGGGATTGCAGCCGGTGTTCTTCGGCGAAACGCTCATTGGCCCGAAAATGCCGAATCTCACCTACATGCTGGTATTCGAGAACATCGCCGCGCGCGAAAAGAACTGGGGCGCGTTTATTGCGGACCCGGAATGGAAAAAGTTAAGCACCACGCCCGGCTATACCGACACGGAGATCGTTTCCAACATCAGCAACGTCTTTTTGCGGCCGACGGCCTATTCGCAGATTTAGCAAGTTCATCATGCCTTGGGTGGCAGAGTGGGAGGTTGGCGCTGCAGCGCTGCTTTTTTCTGACGGACGCGCAGCAGAATCGCCTGGTGCAGGTCCTCGCGTGTGCAGCCCAACGGCAGGCGGGCCGTCGCGTCATCCAGGAGTCGGTGGTAGGATTTCAGCCACCGCTGGCGTTCGCGCGGCTCGCATTCTTCGGAGTGATAGAGCTGCTTCAACCAGCCGTTCCAGCTCCGGGTTCAGGAAAAACCTCCTTGAGCAGTTGCTCGGCTTGTTGCGCCGGCATCGGATGGTGGAACATCAGCAGCTTGTTGCGCAACACTTCCTGCGTGGCGGCGACCATCTCGGCGGTCTTGAAATCGCCGAAGTCCGGGTGCGCTGCCACAATGGCGCAGAGTTGGCCGAAGAACACCAGGCGCTCCACTCGCCGCCGGTGCGCGGCCAGTTGTTCCGGGGAAGGATTATCCACCAGCAGATGTTCCTCCTCCCAGCGGTTGAGCCGGTTCACGCTGCGACTCCATTCTTCGGCGCTGGCCGGGAAGTCGCTCACCAGCCGCTCCAACAAAATCGGGCGGGACTCCGAATCGAGTGTGGAAGCAACTGTGCTCATGAATTTCACACTGCCAGAAATTCCGCGCTCCGGCAAGGCAAGTCTGGCGCCTGCGGCCACCGGATTTCAAACATGTTTGAGTTTGAGTCGAACACTCGCCCTCACCCTGACCATCCCCCAGGAGGGAACAGCGGGCGGACGGGTTGGGTTCATTGAAAGTCAATTTGCCTGCCGCAGCACGCTGGTCGTTCGGAGTGGGAAACTTAGATTTACAAGACGGCACGGTAACGCGACGAGCCGTTGAACCAGTCTCCCTCTCCGTGGGGAAGGGCCGGGGTGAGGGAGAGCGTGCTTCAAACTTTGCCGCAGGCGCGTTCCGAATCTGGCACTCCGCGTTCAACTCGTACGTCTGGGATTCCTGTTGTGCTGAGTGCGACCCGGCATGTTGCCGGCCCAGATTTCAGGGACTGCGGCACGCCGTCCTTCCCGTTTTCTGTTTCAATCGTTCCGCGCTGGCGCAGCGCCCTCGGTAATCTCCACACTCGCGGATTTCTTTTCGTGCGGCACAGTCAGGTAGGTCCGTTGACGCGTCTGGTCCCACCACCAACCCGGTTCGTGACGGACCGGATCGACGGAGCGGGGCAGGGGACGACCATCAACTAAAACCTGCTTCGGCTTGAGCCCGGCAATCAACGAATGACTTGGCTCGCCGGGAAAGAACTTCAGTTTGAATCGGATGCCGTTGCTCGTCGCTTCAAGGTTCTCGATTTCCGCACCTGAACTGACTACGATTGTGTTGTCAGCTCGCCGCAGCCGGGTCGTTTTCACGTCGGGATCGAACCCTTGCAACGCCAGCGCGTTCACCAAAATGTCTTCGGGATTGATGAACGCGGGATTGCGTTTCTCGAACTGCGAAATGCTGTCCGGATACGCGCCGATCCTGTCGCCGTCGGCGAATTGCTGATGCATTCCGCTCACCGTGATCAGCTCCACGATTCGCCGCCAATCCGCGGGTGAAAAATTCAGTCCCAGCGGCAGCGGCGAATCGGTCTTCGGCAACGGCGAGTGCTCCAGCTCGCGGGCGAGATGGAAGACGTGATACGCGTAAACCAGGCCGCACCATTGCACTGGCATCGCCAGCCATGAATGCGTGTAGAACGTGCTGCCGAACACCGGAATCGTCGCGCCGAGCATCATCGGTTTGTCTGGCAGCGACCAGAGATAGATGAACGGCACGCCGTTCTCGGCCCAGTAGACCGCGTCGCGCAGCCAGCGCGGGTTGCCGGTGGCGCGAAAGCCGTCGTGATACGCGCGGATGGCGTAGGCCGCCGCCAGAATGTCCGGCTCATACATCGGGCATTCCCAGGTCTGGCCGCCGCGCGGCACGCGGAACGCTTCCATAAACCGAAGCGCTTTTTCTCCAGCTGCGAGCGCCGTGGCATCACCGGTAATACGGGCGTAGCGAAGCAGTGTCGCCGCCCGGTTCGCGCAGGTGCCGAGGACAGAATCGCCGACCTGGCCCAAACCGGCCTGCTGTTCGTTGCCAGGTTCGTAACGCCAGCCACCGTCGGGCTGTTGCGATTGAATGAGACTTTTGATTTGTGGTTCGAGCGAAGCCATCGCCTCCGGCAAGTAACCGTAGAGAAAAGGAAACTCCCATTGCATGATGTGGCAGTTGGCCTGTGACGTGAGCGAACCCGGCCCGCCGTCGCGCAGCATGTTCTGCGCGGCCAGTTCGACGCGCTTGCGCGATTGCCTCGTGGCCTCGGCATTCTCAGCGATTTGCGAATCGAGCCAGAGCAACGCGGCGAATCCCGGCGCGTGACTGCCCGCCCAGCCGATGCAATGGCTCCATCGCTCGGTCTTTTCGTTCCAAAGTGTCTTCAACAACCCGGCGCGGCACACATCCAACTCATTTTGAAACGAGCGAGGCCATGGGTTCGGCTTGGGCAGGCCGCCAGTGTCGAGGAAGTATTCGCGCAACGCGCCGTTGATCGGGCCGGGCGCGACAACGAGGCAGGCGTCGAGCGTCACGGTTTTGTTGGCAGGCAATTCGTAAGGTTTGTTTGCGCTCCCGGCGTTCTCGGCGACGAAGTCGGGTGTCGAAGGCAGAAACAGCGCCAGTCGATGGTTGGCCATGCCTTCGTCCAAGTTGGGCGACGAGAAACGCGCGGAAGGGAAAGCGTGTTCGCCGTCCCAGCGCTGGAGCGGGTCCCACCATAGGCCAACGGTCACATTCGATTTCAAATTCGAGGTTCGAGATTTCAGATTCGCGTCGGCGAGCAGTGGTTGGTCCTTGAACGAATCCGGCGTGAAGAAACGGCTTGGCTTTTCAGGCGGCGACTGGCTGTCGGGACCGATGGTGACGGCCATGAGGGGAATAGTAATTTTGTGCGGGTGCGGCGTGCGGCGGTCGGCCAGGTTCGGCGCGAAGTCGCGCGGGTTGGAGGACTGTTCCGCGCCGAAAAGAAATTCCAGGCCGGGAAAAAGCCCCCACGTTTTGGCTTCGCCAGTCGCGCCGTCACCGACATAAATGTTCGGCCCAAGCAACGCCCTGACTTGGCGCGGTTGAGTGGCCTTCCATTCGTAATGCAGGCGGGCGACCGGTCGATCTGGTTCCAGGTTTACGCGGAGGCGCGCTTCCCATTCCACGCCATCCGTGTCGCGCGTGGTCTGAACAAACTCGGCACTTTGTCCCGCCGCCTTCGCGAGTCGCGCCTCGTGGGGACGGATTTCCCAGGCGCGCTCGCCGGATCGTGTGTCGGAGACAATGCGGAACAGCGGACGCCACCCGGCCACCTGAGTCCAGCCGCTGCCTTGCCGGGCGAGGACTTTCGCGTAAGCGAAGCCATCCAGCTCGCGAAAAAACTCCAGTTTCATTCGCCCGTTCTGAATCACGACATCGCGATGTGGTTCTGTGGAAGCGGAGAGCGCGGCGGCTGTTTCACGCGGAGTTTGCGCGGGGCCTGAAATCGTTGAAAGGGCCAGCGCCAGTGAGACGAGGAGAGCGGTTCTCATGTTGGATAGCAGTTTTGGCTGCTGCTCATTCAACCGCAAATTCTCCGGCAAGTCATCCGGCGTTTTTTCCTTTCAGCGCGCGCGAACAAAGAGTCTGGAATGGGGAAGAATGCGGTTTCCAGAAGCGTTTGACGCGAGCAGTTTGTTGGAACGCCGCGTAAAAGCACCCGGCCCACGGAAGCCTGCCGGCGTTGTGCGCCAACTGCCCTCCGTCGGCGCGGACCAAAGATCAAGATGTGCGCAGGATTGATGTGCGGCGAAACGCACAGTTGCCCCGGGCCGGGATCGATGATAGACAACAGCGGTGAACTTTCACGAGAAATTGAAGAGGCTGTAATATGTGCAAACGGACTCCCGCGTTTTGGCCAACGCCAGGCCGGAGTTTTTGGCAAAGTGGTTTTACCCTCATCGAACTGCTGGTGGTGATCGCCATCATCGCCATTTTAGCGGGTTTGTTGTTGCCGGCGCTGGCGAAGGCCAAAACTAAGGCTCAAGGCATCGCGTGCCTCAGCAACATGAAACAACTGGGGCTTTCCTGGGTGATGTACACCACTGACTACAATGACATAGTGCCTCCCAACAACGGAGATCAGGGTAAGAGCTACGACTTAACGTGGGTCAGCGGATGGTTGACGTTGGACAAGGGAGACAATTTAGGCCGTCCCGGGCCGAACAACCCGGACAACACCAACACCGTTTATCTGATGAAAAGTCATCTTTGGCCTTACCATCAGGCGTTGGGAGTCTGGCACTGTCCGGCCGACAAGAGCATGAGCACTCTGGGAGGCAAACGTTATCCGCACGTGCGCACGATGTCGATGAACAACTGGATCGGTAACTACGATCCAAAGACCGGGACTGTCTCCCCCTGGACCCCCGGTTACAAGGTTATCAAGAAAGTCACTGATATGACCGCACCCGCGCCGACCAAAACTTTTGTGCTTTTGGACGAACGGGATGACAGCATCAACGACGGCTATTTTGTAACTGAAATGAAAGGTTTTGATCCGGTCGCTGCGGGTTCCTGGCAGATTATTGACTTTCCGTCGAGTTATCACAACGGCGCCTGCGGATTTAATTTTGCGGACGGCCATTCGCAAATAAAGAAGTGGTTGGACAAGCGAACAAAGGCGAATCACCGGGACGACTACCATCTGACGCTCAGTCCACTTTCAGCAGGCAATCCTGATGTTTACTGGCTGCAGGAAGGAGCTACCGGGAAAAAATGACTGCCACGAATTCGAGTAGAGAGTGGCAGCAAACAAGGAGCTTTTCCGTTGTTCGACTCGTGCCCGTTCGCTAGACTCGCCAGCATGGCAGAACAGGCAGGTTCGGTGGCTGGGGACACTCCTGAAGAAACCATCGAATTGCCAAAACCCCTCCGCGCGGCCTCCGCGACGGCGCGAGGCGTCGGTTGGTTGATCCTGACGGCGGCGCTGACGAAGATCGGCGTGCTCATCCCCCCTTGGATACTGCTGCCTTTGGCCCCCAAAGCGGCAGGAATGCTGGCCCTGATGACTTACCCATTCTGGTGCCTTGCGGTGGCGGGGGCAGTCTGCCTGATCCGCCACCGGACCATCGGCTTCTACCTCATTTATACCTACCTCGCCGTTTCGCTGTTCGGCATCGGCGTACCTTTCCTCGCAGGATTCAGTTTCTTTCCGTTGCTGGAAAGATTCGCCCACCTCGGCCCTATGCAGCCATTCCTGCATTTCGGCTTCAATCTCCTGGTCGTCGTGGTGCTGGCGTGGTCGCACTACCACCTGAGTCCGGCCGACGCATGGCTGCGCAAACCGCGCCGCGTCATCGCAGCCGGCTTGGCGGGGGCAGCTATATTCGCCGGCGGACTGTGGCGGCAGCGCTTCGATTACCTGAACGGCTCGGTGCCGTCGCCGATTGAACTTCCGGTGATCAGCAGCGTCCTGGGCGACTTCGAAATCCGCGGTCCGCTGGAAGTGTGTTCAATTGTTTATCCGGCCATCAATGGACTGACAATGGTGTTTTCCGGGATGGCTGATCGCGAGCAGATCACGCGTCTGGCGACGCAGCTCCACCTGAACCTCATCGACCGGGCGGAAGGTTGGAAGAAGATGCTGCCGATGCTGAAAAGCTGGCGCTTGAACGAGCTGCGGTTCCCGAGTGAGTTCGGTCCTGATGCGCTGCACTACAGCGGCCGGGTTCCCGGCCACCGCAAGCTCACGATCCAACTCTGCTGGCGGCCGGAGGATCGACGGTTCTGCGGGCAGGTCTTTGGAATGGCGACCCGCCAAAATATCCCGGCCGACAATCGCCGGAACCCTCCCACTACTCGGTAAATCCAAGTCAAGATTGCGAGCGTCGCGATAGCGACGCGAGCGAGCTTCTCCGAGCCGATGCGAATTGGAGCGGGGCGGGTTGAGCCGAGGAGCCGAGCCACGATGTGGACACAACCTGGTCGCGCGCTGTTTCACGGGCGCGTCTGCAGCAGTTTTCGAATCGCTGCCCTGAGCACGCCTTCGACTTCCGGCGCGACATTTGACGAGGCAGGACTCGTTTCGTAGCCGCCCTGTTCGTAGGCGGCAGCCGTGCCGATGTACCACGGCGCGTAATCGCCGTAGGCCGCCATGGCGACGAATAAGTCGGGCCGCTCAGCTTTGGCGGCCAATTGATATTCAACGAAGAGTTCACCGGGCAAATGCAGAATCCGCGCCCGGCCCAACCCCAGGCAAACCACGTCCATCTGGTGGCCTGCCTGACACCGGCGCAGCCAGGCGAGCCTCGAAGCGCCCCCTTGTGTCAGGAACGTCGGGTCGCGGTCTTTGAGCTGCGATTCGAGTTTGTCGATGGCGAGGTGTTTTGCGGGAGGGAGCGCCACGGGTTCTATCGTCCAGGTCACGTCCGCAGCGGCGATCGGATGGCGCGTAGTGTTTTCCCACGCGCGGCGCATCCCGTCAGCGAGGCGTTCGGCGAGTAACAGACGGTTTTCTGGGGAGCCGTCATTATATTTGCCGGCGCCGATGTTGCCCCCGGCGCCGTTGAAGTGAACATGCAACGCCGCCGGAACAGCCAACCGGCGCAGGAAACGCGCTATTCCGGGAAAGTCAGGATTGGGAATTCCGGTGCGGTAGTAGCTCTGCGGGTGTGTGGCATAATAACTCAACACCGCCACGGGCCGTTCTCCATTCCAGAAACTCACCAGCGAAACGATCGGATCAATAACGCCTTCCGGTTCGGCGCGAATCACCGGGTCCACAGTCGCCGTCCAGCGTGTGGCGCGGATCTTTCCGTCCGGCCCCAGGATGCGCCGGTTCGAGGCGACCTTATCGACGCGAGCCTCGCCCAGGCCGATGTCCGTCACCGGTTGCGCCCGCGGCAGGGATTCGCGCACGGCCCTCTCCAGATCAGCGATGACCTGGCGCTGAAAGCGACCGGCGAACTGGCGCGGATCAAGGCCGGCCTCTTCGAGGATGCGCTCGGCGGAGAAATCGCACTCTGGCGCATCGTGCTGGTGCAAGGTGTGGACGGCGACGCGCCGTGGCGATGTTCCGGCCGAGCGAGCGAGCGCGGTGCGGAAAGCGTCGTGTCCCTCGTTGGCGATGCCGATCCAGTCGACGGCACAGAGCACGATCGGCTCGCCCGCTCCCAGCAACACAATGCCGCGCGCCCGGAGTCCGAGGTCCCAACGGTTCGTCACGGGATCGTAAGCCATCAGGGAGCCAATCGGTGGGGTGGC
>QHOP01000385.1 GCA_003219345.1 Verrucomicrobiota bacterium | reverse complement strand
CAGCGTCTGCCCCTCGCGCAACGCCTGTAACTGGTCGGCCTGCAACAACTCAATCTGCGCGAAAATCAGAAAGTTCTCGATCAACCGATGCAGGCGCTTGGCGGAATCGCGGATCGCCTCGGACATCGAGACGATTTCATCCGCTTGCAAATGAGAGTGGTCCGTGATGAGGATGTCGGTGAAACCAAGAATGCCGTTGAGGGGCGTCAGTAACTCGTGTGGCAGTGCCAGGCTGATGTTGGCCCGCAAGTCAGCCAGTTTCCGCTCCGCCAATTCTCGAACGGTTTGATGCTTCTTGAGTCGCGCGTTCACGGCCGCGAGCAACTGCGGCACGGTAAACGGCTTCGAAAGGTAATCATCCGCGCCCAGTTCCATTCCTTGCCGCATGCCGGCCGTATCCGCCTGGCCCGTCATCAGAACGACAGGTATGGAAGCGGTCGCGGTGCCCTGGCGCAACGCGGCCAGCGTCCGATATCCGTCCATTTTTTCCATCCGCACGTCGCACAAGATGAGATCGGGCAACTGCGCGCAGGCGTTTTGGACGCCGATGGCGCCATTATCTGCCTCGATCACCTCAAAACCGGCGTGTTCCAAAGCCAACTGGATCACTTCTCGCAGCGAGGCGTCATCATCAATGACCAGAATCTTCGCCATAACTAGGCTGCTCAATTTTAGCTTCGCAAGTCCAACGGCCAACAACTTCTCTTCGCCTCTCGGTTCTGGAACGAAGGAGTGATGCCCTTTGCCCCCATTGCGAGCGGGGCGCGGAACTTCAGACTTTTCCCGTCATTATCGGCCATAAAGCGTCTCATTTTCCGGCAGACGTTATGACACGCGCAGCGGGTTGACCAACAATAAATTCTTCGACGTTGAAAGCTTTTCTGCGGACAAGGTCCTGCCCTCCAACGGACAGCCGCGCGGGCTGCTCTTTACTGGGGATTATCGAGGCACCTGCGCACCGTTCGCGCGAGCGAAAGTGGTTGGAACGGTTTTTGGAGAAAGTTCAATCCTTCCTGCAAACCGCATTCCTCGTCGCGCGGTTCCAAACTGTATCCGCTCGTGAAAACAACTCTCAGTAGCGGCTTTTCCTTTTGCATCGCTCTGCCCAGATCGTTGCCGCCCACCCCGTCCGGCAGGACCATGTCGGTCACCAGCAAATCAATTTTCGCCGCGTTCTTCTCCCACACCTTGAGCGCTTCGTTCCCCGTCGCCGCCTCCAGGACATGATAACCGTAATGCTGCAGCACCCCTCGCATCAGCCCGCGCAAGGCTGTCTCGTCCTCCACGACCAGAATGGACTCGTTGCCACCGCGCACGAACGATTCTTCCGCCAATCCCGGCCCAGCCTGCGCATCGGCTTTGCCCGCGGGCAGGAAGATGGTGAACGTGGAGCCCATCCCGAGCCGGCTTTCCACTTCGACCCAGCCGTTGTGCAGCTTCACCGTCCCATACACGGTCGCCAGACCGAGCCCGGTTCCTTTGCCTGCCTCTTTGGTGGTGAAGAAAGGTTCAAAAATGTGATCCAGCGTCGCCTCATCCATCCCTGTGCCAGTGTCGCTGACACCCAGACACACGAAATGCCCGGCGCGAGCCTCCGGGTGGCCCTCCACGTATCCGTCGTCGATTTCTGTCGCAAACGTGCTGATAATCAGCCGTCCGCCTTTCAGCATCGCGTCGCGCCCGTTGACTGCCAGGTTCGTGATAAGTTGCTCCATCATACCCAGGTCAGCCAACACCGGCGGCAGGTTCGCCGCGTAATTGCATTGCAGCGTGATCTGCTCTCCCAGGAGGCGGTTCAGCACCTTTGTGACATCGCCAACAACTTCGTTCAAGTCGAGGATTTTCGGCTGCATCACCTGCCGGCGGCTGAAGGTCAGCAGTTGCCGCGTCAGATTCGCCGCGCGCCCGGCCGCGCTGGAAATCTGCTTCAGTCCCTCCAGGGTGTGGGGCGACGTCGTCGACTCCGCCAGCAGTAACTCGGCGTGCCCTTGTATGATCGTGAGGATGTTGTTGAAATCATGTGCCACCCCGGCCGCGAGCTGGCCCACCGACTCCATCTTTTGCGACTGCCGCAATTGCGCTTCCAAAGTAAGCCGCTCCGTGATGTCAAAGGCGTAGCACTGCACAACCTGACTCACCAGAATCGGAAAGAACGACCAGGAGAGCGTCCGCCCCTCCAGGGTGAATTCAAGGCCGGTCGTACTCTTGCCCGTGCCCAGGCAGGCCTTGATAATCTCTTTCACGCCCGACGGCAGAATCTCGCGCGGATGATTTTTGCCCAAAAGACGCGCCGCCTGTTGGGCCGCGTCGTTGAAATAGGTGAGCGTGCCGTCGGCGGACAATTCGAGAACGGGATTCGGGCTGTAGAGCGGGAACGCAGCCAGCTTTTGAATTTCTGCCTCGGCCGTTTTGCGCTCCGTAATGTCGCGATAATTCATGACAATGGCCTGAACCCCGGGCTCGCCGAGCAGATTTTTGGCCGTGCCTTCGGTCCATCGCCACGAACCGTCCTGGTGCCGAATCCGGCATTCAATCCGCACCGTGTGGCCCGCCTTCTGCGCCAACCCGCCCACCAGACTCATCGTCCGCTCCGCGTCTTCCGGATGAATCAGATCGAAAAACCGGCGACCCACGAATTCCGGGTTGCGATAACCCATCACCCGTTCGGTCGAGGGTCCCGCATACAGCACAACACCCGACGGATTCAGCAGCGCGATGGCGTCCGAGCTGTTTTCAATCAGCGCCCGAAACCGCTCCTCGCTCCGGCGCAGCTCCTCTTCGGCCCGCTTGCGCTCGGTGACATCGCGCGAGACGACCAGCACCTTGTCCACGTTTTCCTTCTGGTCGCGGATGACGCTGCCTTGCGATTCGATGTAACGAACGCTTCCGTCGTTCAGCACGAAACGGTATTCACCCCGTTTTCCCATGCCGGTGCGCACCGTTTCTTCAAAAACGCGCTTGATGGTGGCCACGTCGTCCGGATGAATTTCCTTGAACGAACTCGTGCCGCGAAGGGACTGAGGGTTCCCGAGAATTTCTCCGTAAGAAGCGCTGTTGTACAGCCGTTTTCCCTGCAGATCGAGAATCGCGATCAAGTCCGTGACATTGTCCGTGATCAGCCGCAGGAGTTCTTCGCTCTCGCGCAATTTCGCCTCCGCCTGTTTCTTTTCCAGCGCGATCTGGATCGCTGATCCAATCCGGCCGATATGCTCCTTGAGCACGTAATCCACTGCGCCCGCCTTCATGCACTCGACAGCGGTCTCCTCACTGATCGTGCCCGTCACCATGATGAAGGGAACCTGGGGCGCGCGCTCCTGCGCCAGACGCAGAGCCTGCATGCCGTCGAAGTCGGGCAAACTGTAATCGGAGAGAATCACGTCGGGCGCGCTTTCATCCAATCCCTTCAAATAATCCGCCTTGGATGCGACATGACGTGCGGTGAAATTGATCTTGCTCCGACGCAGTTCGCGTTGGAGCAATTCTGCGTCCTCGGCCAGGTCTTCCAGAATCAGGATGCGCAAATTGTCGGTCATTGATTTCAAAGCCAGTCTCAAAACTTCGGGAACCAGCAACGCCTTGTTTTGCGCAGGCGCGCCTGATTTACACTTTACCAGGAAAACCGCGGGATGCACGACAATTTGGCGAGGTTAAGACGCCCATAAAGAAGCGCAAAAGGCGAAAGACAAATGCGGCTTTTGTGCTTTTTGTGGCTCAGGATTCTGGTGTTCATTGTGGTCAACTACCGCTCCCTCTCCTCTCCAAAAGAGGAGGAGAAGGCCTGGCAGAGGAGGCCGTTTTCATCAGTTTCCCCTCTCTCCAACTCTCCCCGCTGTTCCTCGCGGGGAGAGATTTTCCCGAAAAATTTTCGCGCATTGAACGCCTGAACCGAGGCCAACATCGAACATCCAACATCGAACACCGAACGCCGAAGTGAGCGAGGAATTCGCGCTGCCATTCGATGTTCGGCGTTGGATGTTCGATGTTGGATGTTCGTCCGCGTTCATGGGGAGAGGGCAAATTATCGCTTGCGCCGGCCGGACGCGTTGATTAGCTTTTGCGCCCTCCCCGTTTGTTGGGTTGGTAGCTCAGTGGTAGAGCAGCGGCCTTTTAACTCAAAGAGGGGTGAAAGTCAAGTTCTTCAAAATGAAGGAAGTAGCGGATTCGCCAATAAACACGGTCCTTTGCGGCGTATCCCATCTGGTCTGACTTGGTCCGAAATGGGCCGGTTTTTTATGATCGGGTGACAAGAAGGGTGACAAGATTCTGCCGTTGGATTTATGAGAGTCTTCATCAGTTGGTCGGGAGAACTCAGCAAGCAGGTCGCTGAGTTACTCGCCACTTGGATCGAGGATATCCTCCAGGGCATTCAGACGTGGATTTCCACCGAGGACATTGACAAGGGTTCAATCTGGTTTACGGAGATCAGCGGACAATTGACGGACACAGGCAGGCGAAGCACAAAGAGGCAGAAGCCCTGCTCGACCGGGCGCTCAAGCTCTTGAACGAACCGGAAAAAGATAAGAAGTGAGCAAAGAGAGAAAAAGACTTTGCAGAGCGCGGCCTACTCCCACTTGTCTTTCGCCTTCGCCTCTTCCACGGTCTGCCATTGCATGTTCGCTGGCGTATCCGATCCGCCGCGCTTGAGCGGTACGACATGGTCAACCACATGTCCCGGCCAGCCGTTTGGGTGCCCGGTTTTCCGCATGAACTCCCGCTTCGCCGCCGCGCTCCGGGCGATCTTCCCATTTGCGTTCCGCTCCACCAGCACCGCACCGCCCTTTTTACCAGAGGCTCCCGGACCAATGCGCGTCTGAGGCCGAGTTCCCTTGTGGATTTTGACGCTCGGAGCAGCAGTGTGCTTCCACGTGCGCGAGTTGGGCGGCTTGTAAATTCGTGCTTTCGCCTCGTTGGCCTTGTAAGTTTGGACAGTCGAAACGCGAGTTGAATGCGCTCGCCCAGAACTGTGCCCCGAACCTCCACGTGCTCTCACGTCGCAGACTAGCCCGCATTGAAGTGCGACCGCCAAAAACAGTCCCAGCGCTGTCTTCATTCCCTTCCTTTCTCGATTTGATTGAATTGCTGCTGCCATTCTGACGATTCATTTCCCTTTTGGCGGGTCATCTTCGATTGGATACCCAAAAGCAACGGGAAGGCTTAACGGCATTATCAAGGCGATCAGATAACTCATGTTTTTCCTCGTTTGAAACTGAGCCTGCCGTTCCAATTCAAGCGCGCCATTCCTTTTACGAGTTCGATGCTTTGTATATCAGGTTCCTGGAGTTTTGTCACACGTTTTTGTGTCGACAGGCTCAATTGACACGCCGCAAACTGACGAGCGGTAAGTCAATACAATCCAGGAGAATCGTTGTAATCACCTGGCCCGCCTCCTCGCCCCAATGTTGCTCATCGAAGAAGTGCGAAACTGTCGAAGATCATGAGAACCTCTAACACGCTAACATGTGATGTCCGATCCAACGACCTGATGGATTCATACCCACTTCGTCCATTGGCGAGTCGAAACAACCCAACGACACTGCCACAACTTGAAGCATGGCTTCACGCTTCAACCAAGGGTCGTGATTGGGATGGAAAACTCTATGTCGCAAGCACCATCAAGTGGGACGGCCAGGAATTTAGCCAGTGCGGGTGCAGCCCGAACTATTTTGCTGGCTGGTGGACGCTGGCGTGCTGCAAACACGACATGCGGCGCAGCGCGCCCTTTCAGGCCAAAGTGAAGGACTACACGATTCCGACGTACATCTTTACTTTTGCGCGTCAAGACTGCGCGGGTCAGCAGGCGCTTGTCAGTGTCGCTGAGATCGAGAAAGATTTTCCAACGATGCAGGATTATGCGCGATTTCTTGTCAGAAGTAGGAATCGGAAGTTTAGGCTTTCCCGGCTGACTCGGTTGGCCATGAAGCGCGGACTTGGTTGGCGCTTTGGGGACTGCCATTCCGACGAGACAGGCAAGGTCGGCGAGCCCAACGCAGAACACGTTCACGCGGAACCAGGCCAGTGGCGTCGCGACATCGACAGCACCCACCTGATTCTGGTTTCAAAGCGATTCATTCTGTGGGATCGCCCCGTATTCGTCTCGCTAAAGATTCTGAAACAGAGTCGATTCGGCTATGATGTCCGCGCTGGCAATTTTGGGAACATCTTGGTGAAGGCTGGCAAGAAGTAGGAAAAGGGACCATGTCAAAAATCTACCTTGTCAACGTAGGAGCTAATGCCGCGCACCAAAACCTGGCGCGAAGCCCGGTGTTCCAGGACGGATCGTTTGTCTACGTTTCATTCCCGGACGACGAGTCCAAAGGCCGTTACGGTGCAACGGCTGCGCCATTTGTGCGCGATCCGAAACGGATGCGCACTCACGTTGACCCGGACTGGAAGAATTTAACTTACGGTGACAACTGCGCCAATCCACGTGCCAGGGCACTCCTATCCGTTGAGCCGGATGACATTCTCTTGTTTTGGGCGCTCCTCTGGCGGATCAGGGATAGGAACGACGATGTGTGGGCGAGCGACCGGAAGGGTTGGTATTTGATCGGTGCCCTGCGAGTCCAACATATCCTAAGCAGTCGTGAAGGCATTGCACATCTGCCTCAAGCGGATCAACGACGAGTCGTCCAAAACGGCCACATGAACGGGAGGCGAGTCGAAAGCCGCAATTTTGTGCGCGTCTTTTTAGGCAAGCGGAAACATTCCGCTCGTTTCGACCACGCGGTAGATTTGGGCATCTACAGGAATGACGGGCTTCTGAAAAAGACGATTCGCACGGCCCAAGGGCAGGAGGTCATGTGGAATCGGTCGCCACGATGGAACAGCGTCACGCGCACCTGCCGCGCCGTTCTCGATCTGTCAGCGCCGAAAGAAACCCAACGCGCCCAATTGATTTGTAGCAGCATCAGTTCAGCAAACCCGGAATTTGATCTCCTCGCCGGTTGAGGCCCGGATGAATTGCTATGACGCTTCGCGAAAAACTAATCGGAATCGCGTTGAAGTGGCACCAAGCCTACGGTAATGCGCCAGGAATAACAGGCACACTCGGCGAGTATGATGCAGCAATGATGGTAGGATGCACGGAGGAGGAGTATCGCAGCCAGATGCGGGACCGTTCGGTCGTGGCACGAGGGTATGACTTTAAGCATTGCGGAAAGCGTTACCAGGTCAGAGCGAATCGCCCAAGCGGTCGCCGGGGCAGTCCAGTCACATGGGTTCGTAAACCCCGGAACTACGAGTGGGATTTCTTCCTGTGGGTTCACTACAATACAGACTTCAAGCCCCGTGAGGTTTGGCTTTGGCCAGTCGCGGATTTTCGTGCGCGGCTTGGGGAAAAGAGGAGGCTGTCACCGGCGGACATCAGGCGAGGGAAAAGGCTCTATCCAAAACACGATGAAGGTTAGCGATGCCTGTCTCCGCTAACGGCAGAAGCCCGATTCGCGCGCTTGCTA
>QHOP01000384.1 GCA_003219345.1 Verrucomicrobiota bacterium | reverse complement strand
ACTGGCGTGGGTGGCGTCGCCTTCGTTACGGACGGCCGGGTGACCGTTATAGACTTCGAAGAACCGCTCCCCCTTTACCTGCATGAAGTCTTCGGCAGTCACGGCCCAGCCGAAGTTGGGATGGTTGAGGTGCGGAAACATCGGCTGGCCGGTGCGCCGATGTTGCTCGAACACTGCGTTCACGTCGTTCTGAATGACCTCCAGGACGCTGTTGCCCCCTTGCGGCTCGATGAGGTCGCGCAGGTTGGTGGCGTTGACGTGGACCGGTTTTAATCCGTATTGGTCGGTGATTTCTTCATTCTGAATCAACAGGAAGTGGCCCGGTTCTTCAAAGAGGCGGCGGAATTCGCTCAGCGTTTTGAGCCGCACCTGTTGCTTGCCCTTTGCTTCACCCAGTTGAACCCAATTCGTGCCGAACCGTTTCAAATATTTTTCCAGCGCGACCGCGCCGCCCCGGTTGTTGGTTGCCTCGATCCACTTGTTGCCTTGCAGCAAAATGTTGTGGTCGGAGAGCGCCAGGAATTGGTAGTCATGCTGTTTGTACCAATCGACAATCATTTCCGGATAATCATCGCCATCGCTCCAGAGTGAATGCGTGTGGAGATTGCCTTTCCACCAGCGGAGACGCGTGTCGCTGTTTTGCGCCCGCCCGCCCGCCGCGAGCAGGACAAACGTCAGCAACAGACTCCAGCAGGCCGGATGACGCGCCGCGCGGCAGCGGTGGAAACGCCGATTCAAGATCGTCCGGGGAAACCTCCGGTGTTGCCGGAGGTAGCCGACCTTCGTCGCGGATTCAGGCTTATTGGACATGCGGGTCACACCGATACAAATATTCCGGTACGCGCTTGCATTTCAACCCCATAACAGTTCTCCAGCACTCGAATCGAAGAACCAAAGAACAGATCAGGCGCTCGCGACAGGGCAGCTCTTCAGTTGATGTCACGGGTCGAGCCGTCGAACCCTACCAGAGTGATCCGATATTGAGGGATATGCCAACCGACAACAATCTGTGCCGAGTCGTGGACTTGAATATATCGGATGTTGGCAGCCTTCAATTCTTCCAGAAGCGCCGGTGGCAAACCGGGTTCCAGGCCGGGTTCAAAGAGGAACGCATCCCAACTGTTGTGGGCGCCACGCATTTCCCCGCGGGTTTGGGAGTAATAGCCGCGCAAAGTGAACGGGCTGCTCGTCAGGCCTTCAATGCGCGTTTCCTTGAAAGCGACGAAAGTGGGATCGCCGGGAACCGGATTATAGGTGGCGCGGAATACCGTGGCAACCACAGTCACGCCGTTGGTGGCGACGATGACGGACTCGACCGGCTGGTCCGCGGAAACTACGGGGCTGGGGACCAGGCGGACTGCGTCGAGAGGGTCGGACCCGCGTGTCGTGGTGAATTGCAACCGGTAATCGGAGAGGGTCAACACCGGCATTTCTGACCCGGCTTCGAACGGCTTGAACGATGCCTGCAGCGTCGCCTGTTTGCGGTTGTCGCTTGAGCCTATTGTCCAGCCAGTCTCAAAGAACCTTGGGCTAACCCGCTGCCAGGCGCACGGCCACCCGGATAGGGGACCGGACAGGGTCTTGATATCCGTGCCATCCAGGTATTCCAGTTCTCCGACAAAAAAGCTTGAGGTAAGGTTCGTGTCGTTCAGCCACAGGTTGCCTGTCTGCAGATTCCATCGTGACTTGAGGCGATGGGTCGCGAAGATCGCGCTGTCCTCCCACATCCCTTGGTCCTGATCGACGCAGTAGGCGCTGGGTTCGTCGAGCAAGAACGGCGTAGGAGATTGGACTGATCCGGGTGAGGGAAGTTCGCGCACCTGTTTCACCGAGAGCTCACCGGGGCTGATCTTTTTGTACTCGAAGTCCAGGGTGTAATCCGCTCCCTCCGGGACGAACTGCGGGTATCCGTTCGCTACCTTTTGCAACAAGGCGAGGAGGGCGCGGTACTCCTCAGGCCACTTAAGAACCGTCGCTCCGAGAGGCAACAGGCTCGAATTCTCTTTGAGGCTCAAGATGAACTCCCCGTCGATGCCCGGCTGGCCAGCCAGGTAGCCTTTAGTGTGGCCACACCATTAGCCCGTTCGATTTCGTCGGGAAAAGAGTGATGCACCAACAGCCCCATGCCCACCTGCGCTTCGTCGATCCCGTGGCGCAGCCGTTCCAGGTAGGCATCGTCGTTGTAGAAGCTGGCATAGACCTTGCGAATGGCCCGGAAAACGCCCCGTTCCTTCGGTTCCGCAGGATCGCAGCGGCACGGACCGGCCGTGTCGTCGTCGAGGTCATCCGCCAGGCAGCCGCTGAAACTGTCATACAACCCCGCGCCGACGAATTGCTCGGTGTCCTCCACATTGCTGGAACTGCGAAAACGAATGTTCCGCTGCGGATCGAAGCCCGCCAAGGATGAGATGATCGCCTGCTGCTGGTCTGGGGAGAATTCCGTGGCGCCGGTGATCAGGTCTCGAACCCCGGCCAGCGCGGCTTTCAGCGCTAACATGTCCGGCGGATAAGTGAACCCCGCCAGCCGAGAGGCAATCTCAGCCCGCAATGTGCGACCACCTGGCAGGGATTGATCCAAAAATTCGTCCCAGAGATCAAATGAGAAAGCGATGGCTTCGGGCGAATTGCCGGGAATGGTCCGGTGCAGCAGACCGAAGTTCGCCGCCTTGCCGCCAAAAAAACGAATGTCTGCGGGAACCAGATTCGCGACCGGGGCGCTGATCGCGCCATAGCGAGCCTTGGGCACGATGTGGATGGGCGCAGGCGCTTTGAGCGCCAGAATCTCCGCTTTCACGCCGGGATCGAGTTTGCCGTCCACATCCAGAACCCTGGCCTCCGCGTGGCCGTCGCGTCTGGCCGCGCGCAAGAAAACCTCTTTACCAACCAGGTTGCGCACGCGGTCCCGTTCCGCCGCCTCCAAGGGGTACACAAACGGGATTTCCTGGGACCGGGCTAATATGGCCGTGTGTGAGTTTGGAGTTGCCGGGACCAAGGCAATGATGCCAGCGACGAAAGGCAGCTCAGCCGGCACACCGTCGGTGAGCAAAACGTCCGTGGACCGCAAGCGCCCATCCGCGAAAGCAGCACTGATCTCGGCCCAAGGCACGAAGGTCAATCGACCAATAGCCCAGACGAGCGAATAGCAAACGGCGGTCTCGTCGCTCAACCAGCGCTCCAGCGAACTGACCCGGATGCCGCGAGCCGCAAAGAGATCGCGATCACGCTCGGCAGACGACACTTGTTCAAATGCGGGCAGGTAAAGCACCTGAACTCCTGGCGCGGCATTCACTGCGCGTTTCACCGTCTCAAACCATTCGATTACGATGTCGGTTGGATACGGGTCCACGCCGGAAAACTGAATGCCGTATTCGGAAGCGCTGGCCGGCGGCTGAAGGGGTTGGAAGAGCACAGCGCCAAGCACGACACGTTGGTTGTCCCGTCGCATCGAGACGCGATAAAATTCTTCTGACGACATGCCTTTGAAAGCCGGCAAACGGTTCAGGGCGAAATCGTAGTGAAACGGGTATTTTATACTGTCCTGGAAAATGACCCGGCGCGGCTGATCCAGCAGGATGGCGAACTTGACCCAACCCACAGTTTGGGCGGTCCAATTCGCAAATGGATCGTCTGGGGTCCGAATCTGGTTCTTCCAGTCGCTCTCCTCTGTCTTTGGCCAGACTTCGAAACGATAAAAGCGCCGGTCCAAAGTGGCGGAATCATAATCGGGATAGACAAAGGGAGCGTCGTGCAGAACGGCCAACTCCTCCCAGTCGGTCAGGTTCGCGGAACCCAGAAGGCGGTAGACCTGGTTGGTGGCTCCCGTCCCGTGCAAGAAGAACCACGGTGTTCGGTCTTCGAGGCTGACGTCCAGTCTTGGAACTTGAGCCGCCGCGTTCCAGATCAAGCAGGTCAATCCACCGGCCAGCATGACTCTCCTAATGCAGCCACGCTCCACGCAAAACAGAATTACGTGTCGCAACCTCAAGCGGGTCAATGCGCCCAAACCCATAAATTGCCTTCGACTATAACCCATCGGAGCGCGTCCGCAAATCAGCGTTGCGCGTCTTCTTCGTTTCTGGATTGGGTGGTCAGCCGCGCATGGGTAATCACCGATATTTTCCTGATGGGTTCCTCATCGACGGATGCCTGTTTGATAAGAATGCGCTCCGATATTCACGATCGGTTCAGCGCGCTCAGGACGGCTTTGACCGACGCCAGTTCGATATTGGTGTCCACGCCGGCCCCCCACCGGGTGCGGCCGTCGCTGTGTTTCACCTGGATATAGGCAATGGCCGCGGCCTCTTCACCGGAACTCAGGGCGTGTTCGCTGTAATGAGTGATCTCGAAGCGCGGCACTCCAGCCGTGCTGAAGCCGTGAACCAGCGCGGCCAGAGGACCGTTGCCTTCACCGGAGAATTCGATCGGCTGGTCGTCCCGCAGCAAGCGCGCGCGGCAGCGGACAATGCCGTTGCGGCTTTCGGTTTCGAATCCCCGGAGCTGCCACGGCGCGGTGCGCTCAATGTACTCGCGCCAGAACATCGCCTTCAACTCGGCGCCGCTCACCTCGCGGCCCAGCCGATCTACTTCGTCGTTGGCGATGGGGCCAAACTCGCGTTGCATTTCCTTGGGCAGTTCGATACCGAACTCGCTTTCCAGCAGATAGGCCACTCCGCCCTTGCCGGACTGACTGTTGACGCGGATGACCTCGCGGTATTCGCGACCGATGTCGGTCGGGTCGATGGTAAGATAGGGCACGTCCCAGTGCTGGCGGCCGCCCCGCTCCCACTCGGTGAGACCCTTTTTGATCGCGTCCTGGTGCGAACCGCTGAAAGCGGTGAAGACCAGTTCGCCGGCGTAAGGCTGGCGCGGCGGCACGGTCATGCCGGTGCAACGCTCGTAAACCTCGAGCATCGCGGTGAGGTCGGAGAAATCAAGCTTCGGATCGATGCCGTGCATGTACAGATTCAACGCGACCGTCACGATGTCCAGGTTGCCGGTGCGTTCGCCATTGCCGAAGATCGTGCCTTCGACCCGGTCGGCGCCGGCCAGCAAGCCGAGCTCAGTGGCCGCGACCCCGGTGCAGCGGTCGTTATGGGTGTGCAGACTGATGATGAGGGAATCGCGGTCCCGGATGTTCCGGCAAATCCATTCGATCTGGTCGGCATAAACGTTCGGCATCGCGACTTCGACGGTGTCGGGCAGGTTCAGGATCATTTTCCGCTGCGGCGTCGGTTTCCAGACCTCCATGACTGCTTCGGAGACTTCCTTTGTAAACTCGACTTCGGTGGCGCTGAAGCTTTCCGGTGAATACTGGAGCATGACTTCGGTGCCCTTGAGCCGCGGGAGACGCTCCTGGATCCAGGTCGCGCCGCGCACCGCAACCCGGACAATTTCCTCCTTCGACATGCCGAACACAACGCGGCGTTGGGCCGGCGAGGTGGAGTTGTAGAGATGAATGATGGCTTTCTTCGCGCCGACCAGTGATTCGAAGGTGCGTTCGATCAAATCCTCGCGCGCCTGCACGAGCGCCTGGAGCCAAACGTCGCCGGGCGCGCGGTTTTCCTCGATGAGCCGGCGGTTGAAGGAAAACTCGGTGTTTGATGCGGAGGGGAATCCCACCTCGATCTCTTTGAAGCCGCATTTAACCAGCGTTTGAAAGAGCTCGAGCTTCTGGCTGATGTTCATCGGCACCGCGAGGGCCTGGTTGCCATCGCGAAGGTCCACACTGCACCAAAGGGGCGCGCACGTGAGGACGCGATTGGGCCACTGCCGGTCAGGCAAATGGACCGGTGCGAACGGACGATACTTTTGAGACGGGTCCTTCAACATAGGCTCAATAAATTTGCAAATTAAACCACGGATGGACACGGATGGACACGGATAAAACGCGCGGAGCGCGGGTTTTAGTTCGCTTCGCCTCACTTCGCACCAGGCCGCGTCGAACCGCAACTGGTGAACGGCCTTGAAGCGGACTGAAGTCCGCGTTCGAACCGCCTGAACCTTGCGCGTCCCGTTTGTATCCGTGTTTATCTGTGTTCATCCGTGGTAAAAAAACAAAAACCCCACCGCCGTCTGGCAGTGGGGTTCAGGAAAGTCAGGTGATCGAACTAGAACCCGCCTGCCAGGCTGCACAGCAGCAACGCGCCCGGCAGCAGTTGAAGGTTCAGTGTGCGATTCACGCGGATACACGTAGCCGCTTTCGCGCGGTGAGTCAATTTGTATTTTACTGTTCGTTAAAGGCGGGCTTTGGCAGAGTGGCGGCTGAAACAACTCCGAACTTTATGAACGTCCAGATAGCCGTCCTGTGCGACGCCGCGACGGATTACGGCGGAAAGCTGAACCTGCTCGGCACGTTCGACACGATCGTGACGCAGCAACTGCCCGCGATTCACCCGCAATGCTCGGTCGCGCTCCGCCTTGTTTTCAGCAAGGTCGAAGAAGGTCAGCACAAGGTGAAAATGAATTTTGTGGACGAGGATGGCCGTTTCGTGATGCCGAGCATCGACATGCCGGTGGAGGTCGTCTTGCCGCCCGACGTCAACTTCGTGGCGCGCAATTTCATCATCAACATTCAACAGTTGAAGTTCGAAAAGCCGGGCCAATACGCCATTGATCTCGCTATCGACGGTCGGCAGGAATCGAGCATTCCGCTGCACGTAAATGCCGCCGCCGAACCAGGGTTGATGCTGATGGCCCCAGGCGTGATTGTGCCACATCCCTGTCAACAAATTGTTGAAGAAAAATCTTCATTTTCCCGGGCTTCCCGCTTGCGCTGCGGGCGCAGTTTTGGTTCTCTATTGCGGTCAACCCGGTGAAAGCTCTTCCCCAGGGGTTAAGTATTATAACTAGATGCAAACGTTGCACACAATGCGTTCGAGACCGTCGAACAGCTCCCACCACAGCCGTTACTCGGCCAGAAACATGGCCAAGCCGACCAACTTCTTCTGCGCGGCGCCGGAGGCGCAATCGGTTGCCGTGGTTGGCGATTTCAATGATTGGCGTCCCCAAGTCCATCCCATGCAACAACAGACGGATGGGTCCTGGCACCTGCAAATTCCGCTCAACCACGGGCATCATCACTACGCATTTCTCGTGGACGGCAAGCCGATGCTCGATCCTCGCGCCATGGGCGTCGCGCGGAACGAAAAGAACGAACGCGTCTCGCTGATCGCGGTCAGTTGAAGTTCGACCGGATTCGGAGGCGGTCAGGGAGAGGGAACACCTCCAGAATTTGGACGCGAATCGGGGCCATGAACCCACCCCCAACCCCTCCGGAGGAGGGGAGTCAACGTCGGGCACGCTTGCCGAGTTCCCCTCCTGGGAGGGGTCAAGGGTGGGTCGGTTCATGGAGAGGGACCGGTGGGTGGGTTCATCGGCTGCGGCAAACGGTCAGAGCCGATCATTCTGCGAAGCCTGACTTCGGGCTTTCTGGTTTGGCCCGTTCACGCTGCTCCGCAAAAAAGCTCTGCAGCAACGACCGGCATTCGGCTTCGCGCACGCCGCGCGTGATGTCACAGCGGTGGGTCAGTGTCGGGAACTGGAGAACATTCAAGGCGCTGCCGGCCGCGCCGCCTTTCGGGTCGCTCGCCCCATAAACCAGCCGCGCCAGCCGGACGTGAACGATCGCGCCGGCGCACATCGGACACGGCTCCTTGGTCACGTAAATCGTGCAGTCAGCCAGTCGCCAGTCGCCCACCGCCTCTTCGGCCTGGGTCAACGCCAGCATTTCAGCGTGCGCCGTGGCGTCCTTCAACAGTTCCACCTGATTAAATGCCCGCGCGATGATGCGTCCTTCGCGCACGACGACCGCTCCCACCGGCACTTCTTCCGCTTCGTAAGCGCGCCGCGCCTGGCGCAGCGCTTCGCCCATGAAGTAGTGGTCGCTCTGCAGATCAATGATCGGTTCGTCGGGCATTGCCGGATGGTTGATGGTTGATGGTTGATGGTTGAGTGGATTCTTCCAGCTTCCAGTCGTTGCGACCGTCGGGATGACAATGGCAATGGGCGGCGAAGAAACCGCCGCGATGCCGCCAGAACAACGGCCAGATTTGTTCGCGGTCTGTTTGGGGCAGGGCCAACCCTTTCAGAGCGTCACGGGAGAAAAACGAGAACCGCCCTTCATCGTGCGGAGGAGGCAACTTTGCCAACTTCTCTGTAAGCTCGAACAAAAACATCAGCCAATGCGACTGGCCTTCGTAACCGTGCTCGGTGACGATGCCGGTAAGGTGCAGATCGGTCGGTAAGATTCTTAAGCCGATTTCTTCTTCTGCCTCGCGACAAGCGCAGGTGTAGGGCGACTCGCCGGTTTCCATTTTCAATTTGCCGCCGCAGGGGCTCCACAGGCCACGATTCGGCTCCTTGCGCCGCTCCAATAGCAGCACTTCATCGCGTTCATTGAAGCAGTAGAGCAGCGTGGAGATTTTGTAGGGCAGCGCCACGGCGGCAGTGAAGCAGGAAGACGGAGCTCGGGCAAGGCGGCCGTGCAAAGCGAGACGACGCTCTGAAGCACGCAAGCGCCAGGTCCCGGCGAAGCGTCCCGCCAAGGTCGTTTTCGACCTCGCGTTGAGCTAATCCAGCCGACAATAAGCCCGCCCGCCCCTGCGCCCTATTCGCGCGGGCGAAGCTGGTTTCCTTATCGTCGCCGAATGGACTCGTTGGGTTGGATTTGTTGCATCCGGCTGTGCGGACGTTGCCCGGCGGTCACTTCGCGGGTTTCGTCTTCATTGGCTTGGCCGAAACGATGTGACGAGGATCAATGAGGTTTGGTAGCCGGTCAGCGCCGAAAACGACCACTACGAGTTCGCTGAAAGCGATGAATTCAGGGTGAGCCACATTGAAGGAGCGGCCATCTGACAGGTGAAGTTTGAAGGGACGAAACCCATTGCGGGTGAGCTTGCGCAGTTCTTCAATGTTCATTGTAGAGGAAGGTTCCGTCCGACGGACAGTCACGTCAAGTCGGTTTCATCTGCGCCGCCAGTCCCTGCAATCCGCTCTCGCGACCGAGGCCGCTTTCCTTGTAGCAGCGGCGCCGACCGACTGCGAAAGAATGAGTGAAGCTCAGGCCTGCTCCAGCTTCGCCAGCAAACGCTCGCTGTAACCGTCTTTGCGAAGCTTGTCGTAATCAATGCAACCGTCCTTCTTCAGCATGTCCTGCTTGAGCGCGCGCAACAGATTGTTCGAGGCGTGATCGAGTAATTCGGCTTCAGATTTCGCGCCTCGTTTTGATGTCGCTTTCACGGGGACAACTTGCCTCAAACCCGTTCAGCCGTTCAACTCCCAATTTCAGGCGATTCAAAAACTTCCCGACGCCACGGGATGCGCGTGAGTGACGCTCGCCTGCGCGGACGAATCATAGTAGAAGCCAGGAGATTGGCCGAAGTTTGAAAGCGCGTAGTCTAACCTTCTCATCAATCGAGTCTGCAATAAGCCACCAGTCCCTGCCATCCGCCCTCGCGCTTCAAAGTCGCTTTCCTTGTAGCCACTACACGGACAATTGTTGAACCGTGGAATCGTTGAATCGTGAAACGTAGGTCACGCGCATTTGCCCGATTCAACGTTTCAACAAGGAACGATTCAACGACCCACGCGATATAACCTGCTCCCCGTGCGGATGAATAGACAGCCGTGCGCGATGGCGATGCTGGAACGCAAGTCATGGTCGCCCTCGTCGCCCATCGCGGCCTTGTGAAGCAGTTTGAATTGCTCGCCCGCCTCCACCACGAACACGTCGCCGCGATGGTTCATGAAATAAATTTTGCCGTCGGCGGCCGTGGGCGAGGACTCGATTTTCGCCTGGCTGCCCGGCTCGCCAAGCCACTCAACCTTGCCGCTGGCCGGCACGACGCGGGCGAGAATTTTCCGATCGCTGTTCAAAATGTAGAACCGGCCGTCGTAAAACAGCGGTGTGCTCACGTCGGATGAAATTTCGCGCTCCGCGCCTTTCCAGGCCAATCCTGAATCGTCCAGGTTGCCTTTGCCTCCGGCTTTGACAGCGAAGACCGGCGCGCCCTTCGGCCCGCAGGCCAGCTCTACGCCAGCCCCGGCGACCGGGGAAGGGACCAGGCGCCAGTGCGTGATTTTGTCCGGGTTCCACGTGCCCCAACGCCACAGCTCCTTGCCGGTGGCGGGGTCGTGTCCGGTGATGCAATCGCCGCCCGCGATGAGAATTTCCGTCCGGCCGTTGAAGGTGAACGGAATCGGCGTGGCGTAAGATTCCTTCGATTCTTCACGCGCATCATTGGGACGAACGACCTTCCAGCGCTCCTTGCCGGTCTTCGGATCGAGCGCCAGCAGGAACGAAACGATTGGGCCATCCGTGCGTCCCCGGCCATGCACCGGCACGTCGCGTTGGAGGACCTGCAAGTAAAGGCAGCCGTCGTAAAACGTCGGGCTGCTGCCGAACGTCCATTGAAACGCGAACTGGCCGTAGTCTTTCTGAATGTTGCGGGACCAGACCTGCTTGCCGTCGAAGCCGAACGCCGCGAGTTGGCCGTTGCCATAAAAGAACCAGACCAGTTTTCCGTCGGTGACCGGTGAAGGAGAAGCGAAGTTACTTTTCTCGTCGAGGCTCATACCGACGCCGGTCTCGCGCTGCCAGAGCGTCTTGCCGGTAGCGCGATCCAGACATAGGGCCTGGAGTGTGCCCGCCTGTTGGTCCACTGAATTGACAAAGATCCGATCGTCCCAAATCACCGGCGTGGCGGCCGAAGGTCCGGGCAGATCAGCCACCCATTTGACATTTTCACTTTTTGAGAAGCGGGTCGGAAGGTCCTTCTCCGTGGTTGAGCCGTTGAAAAAAGGTCCGCGCCATTGCGGCCAGTTTTCGGCGCGGAGCGAAGGCGCGCGGGAAAGGACAAGCCCGGCGGTTATTGAAATCAGAATGAAAATTTTCTTGCTGTAGTTCATAATTTTTCTTGCGCCGCGGCACGGATTCCAGGCGCTGATTCGGGTGATTCTGCGCAGGCGTATAGCAGACTGACGGCGGCAACACAAGGCGGATTCAGGATTTTTCACGCAGTCGTTGACGACGAATCGGTGCTCGACAGTCGAAAGTTTCAATCTTATGAGTCAGGGAAAGCCATGAAAAAATTTTGCTTCAGCCTGATGGGCTTGCCGACGCTCTTTTTCTTTGCGATTCAAATTGTCAGCGCAGCCGAATCGCCGCGACAACCGACGGTTGTCCTGATTTCCGGCGAATACGAATACAAATCCGCGGAGACGCTGCCGGTGTTCAAACAGTATCTGGAGACCAATTATGGATTCAACTGCATCTATCTGGAGCGCGCGAAAGGCGAGGATATTCCCGGCCTCGACGCGTTCGCCAAAGCGGACCTGGTCATTCTTTTTGTCCGTCGCATGACTTTGCCTGCCGAACAGCTCGCCCGGATTAAGAACTACGTCGAGTCAGGCAAACCGCTCATTGGCCTGCGCACGGCCAGCCACGCATTCGAAAATTGGAAAGAGTTCGACCACGAGGTGCTGGGAGGCAACTATCACAACCACCACAGTGACAAACTGGTCGCGACGGTCAGAATTGTTCCCGAAGCCACGGAACATCCCATCTTGAAAGGCGTGGCAGAATTGTTCCCGAAGCCACGGAACATCCCATCTTGAAAGGCGTGGAAAGAGAATTTGTCGCCGGCGGTTCGCTTTACCTCAACACGCCGTTGCCACCGTCGTCCACGGTGTTGTTGCTGGGAAGCGTGACCAACGAGCCGTCGGAGCCGGTGGCTTGGACACATAGCTACAAGGGCGCGCGGGTGTTTTATACGTCGTTGGGACATCCGAAAGATTTTGAAAGTCCCTCATTCAGGAGATTGCTGGTGAACGCGATTTTCTGGACCTTGAATCGTCCTGCGCCCCAAACATTGAGAGCGGCTGAGAAGAAAGCGAAGTGACAGAGCGCCTGCGGCTGATGTGCCGAACTACCGCCGCCACCAGCTTCGACCGACCGAGCCGGTCTCCTTCTTGGCCCGCAACTGGCCGATCAACAACTGGCTCCGCGCGGCCTCCATCGCCATGCGAAAATCATCGTAAGTGCGATAGCGTTCCGCCGGGCTTTTCGCCATCGCGATGACGAGCGCGTCGCTGGTGGGCTGGGTGACTTCCGGAATCACCTGGCTTGGCGGCGTCAACGGGGTGTGAATGTGCGCCGCGACGACTTCCTCGACCGTGGGCGCCTCGAAGGGCACATGCCCCGTCAGCGCGTGGTACAGCGTGCCGGCCAGGCTGTACATGTCCGACAGAAAATCTTCCCGTTCGCGCTTAACTTTTTCCGGCGCGATGTAGTAGGGCGTCCCCCAGACCGCGGTGTCGTATTCGGTGTCGGCCTCGGTGCTGCGCGCCAGGCCAAAATCCACCAGCTTCGGCTCGCCTTCCGCGTTGAACAAGATGTTGCCCGGCTTGATGTCGCGATGAAGCAAGTTGTGCTTGAGCGCGGTGTCCAGCGCCGAGGCGACTTTGCTGCCGATGTCGAGCACGTGCAACTCCGAGAGCCGGCCTTGCTGCTCGATCCGATGGTCCAGGCTCCCG
>QHOP01000383.1 GCA_003219345.1 Verrucomicrobiota bacterium | reverse complement strand
CTACCGCAAAGTGCGGGATTTCCTGAAAGCGTGCGCGCAAGTGTGGAGCGACGCCTGGGGCAACGACAACTACATGGTCACCAAGCCGGTCGCGCTCAAGGCGATGATTCGCGTTTGCGCCGATCTGACCGCGCAAGATGCGGAACCGGAGGAAGGGCGCATTGAACGCTGGCGCGGACGGCTGTCGTCGTGGACGGAAAAGGCGCGCGAATTCCGGAACGAAGGGTTTTACGAGCGGTTCCCGGCCAAAGGCCAGATCGAGCGCGTCGCCCGGATTCATCGTGAGTTGGGCCGCGCGGCCGGGATTCAAGCACGGTCCGCGGGGCGCAAAGGTGCGCGGGGAGAAGAATCCTAAGCCCTAACTATG
This sequence comes from Verrucomicrobiota bacterium, assembly GCA_003219345.1. GTDB lineage: Bacteria > Verrucomicrobiota > Verrucomicrobiia > Limisphaerales > AV2 > AV2. The sequence goes on along the minus strand of QHOP01000383.1, from coordinate 7,337 downwards.
GAGTCAGGGGTTTGGTTCGCCCTCACCCTTTCCCTCTCCCCCAGGAGAGGGAACTCGCAATCGCCGCGTTGGGGAAAGTCACTGAATGGCGAGCGTTGCCCGGAGCTGAAGAAGCTTCTCCCTCTCCTTGGGGGAGAGGGTCGAGGTGAGGGCGAGCGTTTCATCTCATTGCATGGTCCCGGCCAAGGCGAGCCGGTCCCTCGACGCGGAAGCGGGCTTAAGCCCGCGCTCCGGGGCGCGGCGTTTACGCCGCGTCAACACGGCCAGAGAAACGGCGCGCTCGCGGAAAACACCTTCAGGAAAACCCGCTTGCACAAATTAATCGAAAAATGATTGCCCGTATTTGGCATGGCTACACAAAACCGGAGAACGCCAACGCTTATCACCAATTGCTCGCCAAGAAAATTCTCCCTGGCATTCATCGCGTGAAAGGCTATCACGGAACCTACCTCCTGCGTCGCGATCTCAAAGAAGAGGTCGAGTTCATCACACTGACCCTTTGGGATTCGTTGGACGCGATTCGGGAGTTTGCCGGCCAGGATTATGAAACGGCCGTTGTTCCTCCGGAGGCGAGGGAGCTGCTGACCCGATTCGACGAACGATCCGCGCACTACGAGACGACGTGGTGCCCGTGACGCGCGTCTTCACCTGCGCCCATCGTAAAAGACGCGGAGACGGGATTTGTCGCGCGCGGTCTGGCGCGGAAACAGGAGCCAGCGGGCAATGAGCACGAGCCCATCCGTACAGTTCCACTTTGCGGAGAGAGGACCGGCGGACAGGCGCTAAGGATTTTCATGCTCAACCTGTGTGCTCTGCTCCACCGTCTCAACCGCCATCCGAAATCGGCATCTTCACCCGCAAACATCTCCACGTTGAATCCGCCCAGGGCGCGAAAGACGTCGCCGCGGCAAAAGATGAAACAACCGGGAGTCAATTTCAGCCAGCGGACAACCGGGTTCGACAGGAAAAGAAAGCAGCGGGCCACCAGGTCCGGCTTGTCGTAGCGCAGAAGAGTGCCGCCGCCGATGCAGGTGTTCGTCTCGAGCAAGGTCAGCATTTCGGCCAGGGTGCCGGCCCTCACGTGCGTGTCGGCATCGACAAAGAGAAACCAGTCGCCGGTGGCCACGCTGGCGCCGGCGTTTCTGGCGCGGGCAATCTGGTTGAGGGGTTCAAAAAGAACCCTGGCTCCCAAGTTTCGCGCGATCTCGGCTGTCGCGTCGGTGGAATTATTGGCCACAACGATGATTTCGGATTCCAAATCCGAACGCGCGTTGGCGCGCAAGGCTGACGAGAGATGCTGCAGACAGCTTGCGATGCGTTTGACTTCGTTGAAGGCTGGAATGATGACGGAGAGCTTCATGGAAAGCCCCCCTTTCGTTTTTTCGCATGCATTGGGACCGTGAACGACCCCCTCACCCGACCTTCGGCCACCCTCTCCCCATCGGATGGAGAGAGGGACGGGGTGAGGGGGCTGGTTCATGGCGAACTCACAGTGCCGCTGAATTGAGATATTGACCGGTACCGGTGGAAATTGTCATGGACGCCGGCGGATCATGGAAATAAATCGACACCATTCGCCGGTTGCTGTTTCTTTCAACAAAATGAAGGCCAGCGTTCGCATCGCGCTCATCGGCGACTACAATCCGACCGTCAAAGCGCATGTGGCAATTCCCAAGGCACTCGAATTGGCGGCGTCCGATCTGTCCGGCAAAGTTGAACCTGTTTGGATCGCCACGCCGTTGCTCGATAAGAACACAGAAAAACAACTTTCCGCGTTCGATGCAGTCTGGTGCGTCCCGAACAGCCCCTACGCGAGCATGGACGGCGCGCTGCGCGCCATTCGATTCGCGCGCGAGTCCGGGCGGCCCTTTCTCGGCACCTGCGGCGGTTTTCAACACGCCGTGATTGAATACGCCCGAAACGCGCTCGGTCTCAGCGAAGCCGACCATGCGGAATCGAACCCGGACGCGGCGATGCCGTTGGTGTCGCGGTTGACCTGCCCGCTTCCCGGCGCGAGAGCGAAAATCCGGTTGAAACCGGGCTCCCGGCTCGGCGCGATCTGCGGCAAGACCGAAATTGTCGAAAACTACAACTGCAACTTTGGCCTGAATCCGCGTTACGCATCGATGCTGAACGACGGAAAGCTGACAATTTCAGGCAGAGACGAAAATGACGAAGTTCGCGCCGTGGAGTTGGCCGGACACTCATTTTTCATCGCGACGCTGTTTCAGCCGGAGCAATCGGCGTTGGCCGGCGCGGCGCATCCGCTCATCTGCGCCTTCGTGCGTGCCGCGCTGGATTCCAAATGAACAAAATCTTGCCACGTTCACCTGATTTCAGTGAGAACTGATTCCGCACCTGCATGAAACCATTTTCAAACAAGAGTTGGCCTCTTCGTGGAAGCGCGTCTTTCCCCCTCACCCTAACCCTCTCCCTCAGGGAGAGGGAACAGTTGTCAACCGGTTCGGGAAAGCGGACCGTTGCGGTTGCTATCGCCGCTCTCCCGCCGCTCGGAATGCAGATCAGCCGAGCTGCCGCCCGTGTCTGTATCGTCCTGGCGCGGCGAATGATTCTCGCTCCCACTTTGGGATTGGAAACTACCCCTGAACCTCGTAGCAGCCGACGTGAGGAGGCTCATGACTCTAAATCCGAAATCGATGAGAGCCTCCTCACGTCGGCTGCTACGGTTCAGGGGTCCGACTCGCGAACAATTCGTTCGGGGAGTTCTCTCCCCAAGAGAGAGGGAACCGCTCGCGGCTTTCATCGGAAGCGACTGAGAACGCTTGCCCGTCACGGTGGAATCCTGCCGCTTTTTATCTCTTCGCTCATGCTTTTCATCAATCCCGCGCTCCACGCGCAGAGCAACGCCGACGCCGACCCGTTACCCGCGCTCGTGCAAGTGCTCCATGAATCCAGCGATACGCAGATGCAGCTTGATATCCTGCGTGGATTGAGCGCGGCGTTCAAAGGCCGGCGTCAGGTGCCAATGCCGAAAGGCTGGGGGCCGGTCGAAACGAAACTGAGCCAGAGCCCGAACGCCGAGGTGCGCACGTTGACACAGTCGCTGTCGCTGACCTTCGGCAGCGCTAAGGCGCTGGCCGCGTTGCGGAAAATACTCGCTGATCCGGGCGCGAACCTGAACGCGCGTCGGACGGCGCTGGATTCGCTCCTCGGCGCGAAAGACTCCGGGTTGACGGAAATTCTGTTGGGGTTGTTGAAAGACCCGGACTTGCGCGGCGCCGCCATCCGTGGACTGGCCGCTTACGACGATCCCAAAACCTCCGCGGCGATGCTGGGGGTTTACGGTTCGTTCGACGGCTCCGAAAAGCGCGACGTGCTCAACACGCTTGCATCACGCGTTGCGTTCGCGAAGCCCATGCTCGCCGCGGTCAGTGAAGGGAAAATTCCCCGCAACGCGCTGACGGCGGAAATAGTCCGCCAATTGCGCAACCTGAAGAACCCCGATATCGATGCGGACTTGCAGAAAGTCTATGGCACCATCCGCGAAAGCAGCGCCGACAAGAAAAAGGAGATCGAACGCTACAAACAGATTTACCGGGCCGGGGGTTCACAGCCAGGCGACGCGCCGCGCGGACGCGCCGTATTCGCGCGCATCTGCCAACAATGCCACGCTTTGTTTGACGTCGGCGGAAAGGTTGGTCCCGATCTCACGGGGTCGAATCGCGCCGACCTCGACTACATTCTGCAGAACATCATCGATCCGAACGCCGTCATCCCGAACGAATATCGCGCTTCGACGATTGAGACGAAGGACGGCCGCAGCATCACTGGCATCGTGAAGCAGCAGGACGACAAATCGGTGACCGTCGTCACCCAAAACGAAACACTCGTGCTCCCTCGCAATGAGATTGAGTCGGTGCAACAGAGCGAACTGTCCATGATGCCCGAGGCATTGCTCGCCCCGTTACAGGACCAGGAAGTCCGCGACCTGCTCTATTACCTCAGCCGACCCGGCCAGGTGCCATTGCCTGCGGAGAAGGCCGGCAACTGAACGGCCCCTCACCCGCCCTGCGGGCACCCTCTCCCCCTCCGAGGGGGAGAGGGATGGGGTGAGGGGGTAAGCTTTCTTCGTTTGCCACGGCCTATCCTCCGAAAAATTTCGCGCACTGGGCCCCTGAACCGTAGTGTAGCAGCCGACGTCAGGAGGCTCTCATCGATTTCGGATTTCGGATTTCGGATTTGGAGTAATCCTCACGTCGGCTGCTACGAGGTTCATGGGTAGCCCCCTTTCGTTTTTGCGCATGCATCGGAACCATGAACCCTGGCGTAGCGGCGTCTCGGCAGAGCGCCGCAATTCGCGGGAACAACAGCCAGCGGCGCTCTGCCGAGACGCCGCTACGGGGAGGCGGTTATGGAAAGGGTGGCTATACCGGGTGAGGCGAGCGCCCGCGCACATGGCATTGATTGGAAATCTCTTTTGGCAACGAGCATAAAAGCCTGTGCTCCCGTGTGGTCTCAAGTCCCGCCGGGAGTCCTCGGCCCGGCGCCCCTGGCGTCAGCGGCCGGTGGCTTGGGCAGAAGGCGGACGATGACGACGATCAACCCCGCCACGACGAGAACGAGAATACCCCAGAACAACCAGCCGCGTACGCCAGTAAGCGGCTCGCCCTGGGTCCACGCCGCCTGCTTCAACACTTCTTCGACGCCCAGCGTCGCGACGGCTTTGTCCGCCGACAGCAACTTCATCGCGACCAGGCTGAGATCGTAGCGCGGCGCCGAGGCCAACGGGTTGCCGTAGTACAGCATTGGCGATTCTGTCGCTTTGAAGACGATGCGCGTGACCGGCTGGCTCATTCGGAAGTTGTCGAGTTCGAGCGGCGGGTTATCGCCATTGTCGGCTTCCAGGAAAAACGTGTCGGTTTGCGGAGCGTCGCTCAGCACGAGCGTTAACGGGAGGTCCTTCGAATCGCTGGTCCGTCTCCATTCGGCGCCGCCCAGTTCGCGGCGAAACCGGCCACCCCGGCCGTCGGGCACTTCTTCCCACGCCCGAACGCTCCGCTGGAAAAGCGTGTTCCGAGGACGGCAATCGAGGCGGGTCATCGGAAGGTTCGGCTTGGGGAGCGTGATCTTCCATCGTGAAAGTCGCGGCTGCTTCGGATCGTTGGCGGGCGCAACGATCGGGGCGAGCACGCGTGTGAGCGAGGTGCGTTCCAACAGATACGGCACTTGTTTGCCATCGCGCACGAGGCGAAGGTCCGCCAGGTCCTGACGCGCGTGCGACAGGACGTCGAGGTCCAGTTCGACCTGCTGCGCACCAGAGCGAACGGATTGCATCGGCTTGCGGTACCGCCATGGGCTGGTATCCAACGCCGCGCCGGTTTCCGAGAGCCCCGGCAACACTTCGGGCGGACGGTAGTCTGGGTTGGGTGTCAGCCTCCCAGGCGCGATGGTAGCCGTCCGCGCGTTCTTCAGTTGCGCGGCCAATCCGCCGAGATCGTAGCGGGCAGCCGGGCATTGACTGTTGCCAGCGTAAAGCAGGTGTTGGTCCGCCTGCCGGGCTTGAAAGAGCAGAAAAACCGGCCGCCGTGAGGCGCGAACGGCGGAGATGGCCAGCGGCGGACTGTCGAGATTGCGGATGATCAGGATCAATTCGCGTGCGCGCACCTGGTGATCAATCGGCAATGTCGTCTTTCGGACGCGAGTGAGGTCGCCGGTATCCAACGCGTAGATGAATCCCCGTGCCACGTCCGTTTCACGAATCTCCTCGCCGACGATCTCGGGGACACGCGCCACAATATCGCGTTGAAACAGTGCTTCCGACGTCTCGAATTCGACCGTGGCCAGAGTCAAATTCGCTTCTCCAAGGTCGAGGACCAGCCGTGTGTCGCCGTCCGCTTCTTCGCGCGATTTCACCCTTATGGCGACAGGTTCGGTCGGTGCAGCCACGGCGTCCGCCACGTGCAGACGCGCGCCGGTGAACGCCGCAGGAGGCGACCGCTGGTCGTCCAGCGTTACGCGCAGCCATGGCCAGGCGGCGGAAGGAAAGCGCAAGGTGAGTTCACTCGCTCCGCTCTGGTGGAAAACCGGAACGCCATCGGCAATCGCGGTGAAGCGTTGACCGTCCCGTGACCCTTCGAGGCGCGCCGCTTTGATGAATTCACGGTCCGGTGTGTCGAGCGTGACGGCGTTGATTGGAGCATCGATCCCGGTTTCGATATTCAGCACCGTGACCGCGCCGCGCAAGGCCGGCTTGAAGGATTTGGCGGCGCGGACGGGAGCGGGTTCCGGCGCCGGACGTTGAATGAGGAACGGGACTTCGTTTCCGGTCGAATCCGCGAGGCGCAAATCTTCGAGTGAAGGCCGCAAAGCGTCGAGTGTCGCAGGAGGCAGCGCGACTTTGACGAGCCCGGCCTCCGGGATCTCGATCGGCTGTCGCTGCTGCCATTCGGTAAACGTTGCCGCAACCGAATGGCCGGCGACGAAGCTCGCGAGCAACAGCCCCGCAAGGTCACGCTCCCGGCGAAAGAGGAGTTTTGTTTTCATCAGCCCTGGCAAGAGTGGAGGTGAATCGCTGATAGAGGAACGACGCGACGATTGCGATCACGGCGACGCCCATCAGCGCGCCGACGCGATAAAGCTGGGCCAGCTTCGCAAGGTCGTGGAAGAACAGCTTCAAGAGCGTGACGCCCAGCAGCGCGAGCGCGGCGTAACGTGCCGGCGCGATCCCCTTGACCAGACCCGGCACGAGCAACAGGAGCGCAAACAGCGCCCAGGCGATGCTGTAACTCATGTCGCGCGTGAAGTTTCCCGAAAACTTGAACGTCAGCGCCGCCGTTCCGGGTTCGGCGAAAAAGTCGGCGATCTGGATGTTCACGAGCAGAAACGCCAGAACCGTGCCCAGGGTGTAAAGCATGACGGGCGCCTTGATCGTCAGGACGCGGTCACGCGGCGGCGCGAGCAGTCGCGCGCCGGCAAACAGGCTGAGGGTTACCAGTCCGTAAGTGTAAAGATACCAGTTCAGGATGGGAGTGGCGCTGCGTGGGTGGTAGCTCAGCACGGCGGGGTTGAGAGCCAGTCGAACGAACGCCGTGGCCAGCAGCGCCGCGCCGGTGAGGCGCAGTCCGGGATGCGGGACGCGATGGAACAGCCAGCACAACGCCGCGCCTTCCAGCGCCCACGCGATCGTCAGCCATTGCCGCTCGTATTGGATCGGGAAAATCAGCGTGATGAAGAACAAGGCGCTGCCGCCGAACAGCGCCAGTTGTGTCATGCGCGCGGGAGAATCTGCCGGCACGGTCCTGAGCACACCGACCAGGCCGAGGATCGCGGGCAGGGCAAAAGCCGCCGGGAGCAGACCCATGATCTGATTGGGCCAG
>QHOP01000382.1 GCA_003219345.1 Verrucomicrobiota bacterium | reverse complement strand
GGTGTGCGCGTCCCAAAGGCGAGCGGTCTGGTCATCCGACGCGGTGATCACGCGCCGCCCATCCGCGCTGAATTGAGCGGAGTGAAGGGCGCCTCTGTGCGCGAGCGCGAATTGTGTCGGCTCCGGCGGCACCCGCCAGATCAATGCGACGCCGCTCGAATCGGCCGTCACGATTCTCGTCCCGTCCGGATTGAACTCCGCTGCCTTGACTTCGCCGCCAAGGTGCATGGGTTCGACAAGGGGCTGTCCGGTGGTCGCGCTCCAGATGCGCGCAGTTCGGTCGATTGAAACCGTTATGATCCGTTTCCCCTCAGGACTGAACTCCGCGAAGCGCACGTAACCGAAATGCCGCATCGGTTCGCCGATCAACTGGCCGGTTTGCGCTTCCCAGATCTTCGCGGTGCGGTCCGCGGAAGCGGTGACAATCCGTTGGCCGTCGTCGCTGAACCGGGCGAAAACGACCGACCCGTCATGCCGTAGCGGCTCGCCCACTCGATGGCCGGTTCGGACGTCCCACAGGCCGGCGGTGCCGTCCTCCGAGGCTGTGATAATGCGCTGGCCGTCGGGGCTGAATCGGGCGGAACGAATCGGCGCGGCGTGCTGGATGGCCGTGGTCCCTCTCCCTGTCTCCCTCTCCCCATCGGATGGGGAGAGGGACGGGGTGAGGGGTTGTCCGGTTTGCGCATCCCAGATGCGAACGGTGTTGTCGTCCGAAGCGGTGACGATCCATTTTCCATCCGGGCTGAATTGAGCAAAGTTGACGCTGGCACCGTGACGCAGTGAAGGCGTTAACGGTTGTCCGGTGGCGGCGTACCAGATGCGCGCCGTGCCGTCTTCGGAAGCCGTAACAACTCGATCCCCGCTCGGACTGAATCTGGCCGACCAGACTTTGTCCGCGTGAGCGAGAGGTTCGGCGCGCGGTTTGCCCGAACTGGCGTCCCAATCGCGCGCCGTCTTGTCGAACGAGGCGGTAACGACGCTTTGTCCGTCCCGACTGAATTCCGCATACCAGACTTCCCGCTCGTGCCGCAGCGGCGAAGTGAGCGGCTGGCCGGTGGCCGCGTCCCAGATGCGCGCCGTCTGGTCGGCCGATGCCGTCAGCACTTTGTTGCCGTCCGGACTGAAACGGACGTAAAGGATTTCCTGCCGGTGTTTGATAGGGCCGACAATGGGAACCGCAAACGCCCGCTGCGACAGGGCCGAATAGAGCCTTTGAGCCGCGAGTCGGTTGGAAGGATCGTTTCGCAACAGCCGCGCCAGGTAAGCCAGACCGGCGCTGGAATCGTCGCCCTTCAACAGCTCGTCGGCCTTCTGAATCTGCAGTTTGAGCAACGCATCTTCGGCGCGCTGGCGCTGACGGGTTTCCGCTCGCGCCAGGCTCTGAATCTGTTGGGACTGGCGCTCCTGGTAGAAGTAACCCGCCGTCGTCAGGACGGCGATGGCGCCGGCGACCGCGCCGATTCGGGTCAGCCGGGCGAGCCTTTTTTCCAGCAGGTGCAGGCGCTTGACCGACTTGCCACTTTGGAGCAGCGCCAGGTCCGCCCGCATTTCACGCGTGGACTTGTAACGCATCCGCACCTGGGGTTCGCAGGCTTTCAACAGCACCTCGTGAAACTCGCGCCACACCAATTCGTCGGGGATGCCGTCCCACAGCGTTGGCGGCTCGGGAAAATCCTGGCGATCTTTCCCCGTGGACAGCTCATAGAGGACTTTCCCCAGACTGAAGAGGTCGGCGGCGACGGTTCCCGGGCCTTCCGGCGGTATGTAACCCTCCGTGCCGGCGAAGGAGATCGTCGCGTCGGCCTGCGTCACCAGTCCGATGTCCGCGAGTTTCGGGACGCCGTTCACAAAGATGATGTTCGAGGGTTTAATGTCGCGGTGAACCAGACCGTGCTCGTGCAGGTTTTCCAGCGCCATGGTAAGCGCAAGAGCGATTTGCAGGCATTCCTCCAACGGCAGGCTGCCGCGACGAGCGATTTCACTGCGCAACGTTCGCGGCGAGTATTGGGCTGCGTTGATCTGCTGGCCGGTCGTCTGGTCGTCCGCCAGTTCCATCACGTAGTAAAAGCAGCCGTCGTTGCGGCCGACGTGGAGAATGTCCACCTGGCTGTTGTGCAAGCGGGAAATGGGTTCGAACCGCCGAATGCCCTCAAACTCGCGCTCAAACGGCCGGCTGCTCCCAAAAGTATCGCGATAAACAATCTTGACCGCGCGAAAGGCGCCCGTGGCGCTGCGCGCCAGCCAAACGTCGCCGTAACTGCCGTGACCGATCCGGCGGAGCAACTCGTAATCCGGAATGGGGGGTGGCTGGCGAGGGGCAGCCGTGGATGAACCGGCTGAGGAAGACGCTGATCCTCCGGGCGTGTGCCGTTCTGCCAGGCCCTCGAACATAATTGGCGCGGTCTTACTTGTTTGGCGCGGTCTTACTTGTTACCGCTTTCAACGACCTGCCGCAAGCGCAAAGCAGGTGGGCAGTGGGAAAGTGTGAGTATTTCTCATCTGCCCACTTTCTCACCTGCTCACTTTCCGTGTCGTCGTCAACACCGCGGCCTCCCCGCTACGCGATCTGTTTTTCCAACTTTTTGATTTCCCGTTTCAGCACGACCGAGACGCGATACTTGGCCATGTAAACCTGCGCCAGGCTCACGCCGTATTTGGCCGCCACCTTTCTCGGCGGCCATTGCTTGAACACTTGCTGATAGAACAACAGGAATTGCTTGGAACTGACGAGCTGTTTCACTTTCTCCAAAGCGACATCGACCAGGTTTCGTTCCCATTCCTGCTGCCAGATCGCTTCCAGCTTGACACCTTCCGGATCTGGAACGCGTTCCAAAGTGGGCGTTCGCGCCGTCTCATCGGAGCGGCCCTTCCTGAATTCGGTCCGGCGCGGGCGTTTTCGGAACTGGTCGATGATGCGCCGACGCGTGATTTGCAGCAGCCAGCTCTTGAACGAGCCGAACGAAGGATCGGTTTTGAACTCACCCATCTTTTTGGCCACAGAGAGGACGGTTTCCTGGACGACATCCTGAGCTTCAGGCTCGGTCAACCCGGCCTGGCGGGCGACGCCATAAATGAGCTTCCAATAGGTATTGAAGAAATCCTGCCAACTGGTCTGGTCCTTCCAGTCTTTCAACCGCTCCAGCAGGCTTTGCCGGGTGGGAATGGTGTCGTCGGGATTCGAGGGCATGGTGGGGTGGCTACCAGCGCGCTTTTCTTAGAACTTTCGCCAGTGATGTCGAGTTCATTCTGCTGACTGACTCGCAGGCGGAGGAAAATTCTAACAAGAATTTTTGTTAGAACAATGTTTCCTGCCACGAGGTAATGAATGTTCGCCGTACAATGTTCCAAGTCCAACACCCGAATAGCGAAGGAAACGTTATGAAACTTAGACTCTTGTTCCTACTCACCCTGCTGCTCAACTCGATGTCCTCACAGGCGAGCCGCTCGGCGCCGCGTTCACCTATCAAGGCCGGCTGAGCGATGGCAACATTCCCGCCAACGGCAGCTATGACTTCCGCTTCCGACTCGCCTCCGACGCGCAAGGCAACAACTACATTGGATCGCCCGTCCTCGCCAACGGTGTGGCGGTGGCCAACGGACTGTTCACCCTCACGCTCGACTTCGGCTCTGTCTTCACCGGCTCGAACTACTGGCTGGAAGTGGACGTGCGGACCAACGGCACCGCCAGCTTTAACGCGCTCGCTCCGTTGCAGGCATTGACCCCTGCGCCGTACGCCCTGTACGCGATGACTCCGGCAGGTCCGCAAGGGCCCGCTGGCCCGCAGGGTACCCCCGGCGCGACCGGTCTCCAAGGTCCAGCCGGTTCCGTTGGTCTTCAGGGGCCGCTGGGTGCAACCGGTCCCCAAGGAGATCAAGGTCCAATTGGCCCGACCGGTCCTGCGGGTCCAGTGGGGCCGAAAGGGTTGAACTGGCTCGGAGCCTGGAACAGCGCGTCAAACTACCTCGCCGATGAGGCGGTCTTTTTCAACGGTTCGGCCTGGGTGGCCAAGCGGGCGAACGCAAACGTCTCCCCCATCGAGGGTGCGGACTGGACTGTGCTGACTCAACAAGGCGCGACCGGTCCGGCTGGCGCTCAAGGGCTGGCTGGTCCGCAAGGCTCGACCGGCGCGACTGGTCCCCAAGGCCCGGCCGGCTCTGTTGGCCCTCAGGGGCCGCAAGGTGTAACTGGTGCGACCGGTCCAGTGGGGCCACCAGGCCCGAAAGGGTTGAACTGGCTCGGAGCCTGGAACAGCGCGTCAAGCTACCTGGCCGATGACGCGGTCTTTTTCAACGGTTCGGCCTGGGCGGCCAAGAGGGCTAACGCGAACATCTCCCCCATCGAAGGCGCCGATTGGACCGTACTGGCTCAACAAGGCGCGACCGGTCCGACCGGCGCTCAAGGGCTGGCTGGCCTGCAAGGCCCTGTCGGCGCGACCGGTTCCCAAGGCCCAGCCGGTTCTGTTGGCCCTCAGGGTCCGCAAGGGGCCATCGGCGCAACCGGTCCCCAAGGTACCGCTGGTGCAGTAGGTCCGCAGGGCCCAACTGGTCCGCAGGGCCAGGTTGGCCCGCAAGGACCGCCCGGCTCCGCCGATGCGTGGTCGCGCACAGGAAACGCAGGGACTGATCCCAGTGTGAACTTCCTCGGCACGACGGACAATCGGGCACTCGAGGTCAAAGTGAACGGACACCGCGCGTTGCGGCTGGAGCCGACGGCCAATGACGCCAACCACTCGAACATCGTGAACGTGATTGGCGGTTCGCCGGTGAATTTCGTAACGGCAGGGGTTTATGGAACCACTATCGCCAGCGGTGGCGCGGCGAACTATCTTGGATTAAGCCATTCCAACTCCGTCACAGCCGATTTTGGCACCGTGGGAGGCGGCTATGAAAACACCGCCAGCGGCCTTTTTGCGACAGTGGGCGGCGGCAGGATCAACCTCAGCAGCGGCGTTGACGCGACGGTGGGCGGCGGCGTGGAAAACTTCGCCGGCGGCCATTACGGCACCGTGCCGGGCGGTCTTCTAAACACCGCGGCGGGAGACTACAGCTTTGCCGCCGGCAATCGCGCCAAAGCCAATCATCAGGGCGCGTTCGTCTGGGCCGATTCACAAATTGCCGATTTCGTTTCTACGGCAGCGAACCAGTTTTTGATCCGAGCAGGCGGCGGAGTGGGTATCAATAACAACAGCCCGGCGGGCGTGTTGGATGTTACGGCGGGGGGCACTGTGAGCATCCGCAATGAATCCGGAATTACGGGTCTCTTGATGAGCGGCGGCACCGTTCCTGGGGTGTTGCGCCTGCGCAACGCGCTGGAGGTGTGGCCGAACTTGGGGGGAACAGCGGCCGGAAAGCTGGATGTCCGAAACACCAGCGGCGTTGCGAATATCACGCTTAGCGGCGCCAATGGAAACATCACCTGCGTCTCGTTGACGCAGACGAGTGACCGCAATGCGAAGGAGAATTTTCAATCCGTGGATCCGCGGGTCGTGTTGGAAAAAGTTATCGCACTGCCAATCACTGAATGGAGGTTCAAGGAGGATCCCGAAGCCCAGCACTTGGGTCCGATGGCACAGGATTTCCACGCCGCGTTCGGCCTTGGCGCAGATGACAAACACATCGCCACGGTCGATGAAGGCGGCGTCGCGCTTGCAGCCATCCAGGGGTTGAACCAGGAATTGGGCGAACTCAAAACCGAATTGAACCGCAGAGACGCCGAGAACGCGGAGTTAAAGCAACGCCTGGAAAAACTTGAACAAAGGCTGAACCAAAACATCGGAGGTGCGCAATGAAAAGCTCCAAATCCCAACCCCCAAGCTCCAGAGAAATCTCAAGCGCCAACATCCAAACCACCTTCCGATCGCACGCTCGCATTCGGAGTTTGAAGTTTGGAGCTTCTCTGGTGCTTGGAGTTTGGAGCTTGGTGCTTCTGGCCACGATGAACCTCTTGGCCCAAAGCTACAGCGTTGACTGGTTCACCATTGACGGCGGCGGCGGTGTTAGCAGCGGCGGGAGTTACACGCTCAGCGGCACGATTGGCCAGCCGGACGCCGGGACGCTGAGCGGCGGCAACTACACTCTGGAAGGCGGCTTCTGGCCAGGTATCGTTCTGCCCTCATCCACCGGTGTGGCGCCGACATTATCCATTCAACTGTCCGACAACAACGTCGTCGTCTCCTGGCCGTCGCCTTCGACCGGCTTTGTATTGCAGCAAACCGCCAGCCTGGGAACACCAGCCTGGAACAATGTTGTCCAGACGCCGGGCGATAACGGCGCAATCAAAGGTGTCACGCTCACTCTCTCTCCGGGCGGAGCCTTCTACCGCTTGATGAAGCCGTGATCGGCGGACTGGTTGCGCCCATGCGCAGTTGCCGAGGCGCTGCTGGCGAAAGGCTGCAACGTGGGCACCTTGCGGCAAAAAAAGTGAATTATTCTTGTTAAAACCGCCCCTCCTACCACAAGCTAACCTGTCTTCCGCAGGAAGAACAAGCTAGCCCGCTATGGCATGCCCCGTTCAAAGGCGATTCTTAATTGAAGCGAAATTCAGCAGGATAGACCTATGAAACCGACTCCTCATCTGATTTGCTAGCCGGTGGCGCTCTGCATCTCCCTGGCGGCCACGCCTTCATTGCGCGCAACGGATATCACCTGGATCAATGGCGCCGGCGGCGACTGGAATACCGCCGCGAACTGGAACCCCAGCCAGGTTCCAGGACCGGCCGACAAGGCGATTCTGGCGCTCGCGGTCACAGTCACGCTCGACAGCTCGGCGACAGTTTCCAATCTCGACCTCTCCAACGGCGCTCTGAGCGGCAGCGGGACGGTGACGGTGAGCGGGACGCTGAACTGGACGGGCGGGGCGATGGCGGGCGGGGGCACGACGGTGATGGCCAGCGGGGCGACGCTGGCGGTGAGCGGGCCGAACATCAAGACGTTCGGTCCGCGCACGCTCAACAACAGCGGGACGATGAGCTTGAGCGGGGCGGAGGTGCGTTCGGGCAACGGAGCGGTGTGGAACAACCAGAGCTCCGGGCTGGCGGACTTCCAGGACGACCTGCTGTTCTACAATGCGTTTGGGGGTGCGGTGGTGTTCAACAACGCGGGCACGGTGCGCAAGAGCGGCGGCACGGCGACTACGACGATCGGAATGACCTTCAACAACGACGGCGCGCTCAACGTCCAGAGCGGGACGATGAGTTTGAGCGGCGGGGGCGACAGCCACGGGGCGTTCAACGCGGCGGCGGGCTCGACGCTGAACTTCAGCAGCGGGACGATGACGCTGGAGAGCAATTCGACGCTGACAGCAGCGGGGACCGTCAGTTTCAGTGGCGGGAGCGTGGACATCAACGGCAGTTACAGCGCGAGCAACACGGTGATCAGCGGGGCTACGGCGAACTTCAACAGCAATGCGGCGCCGAGCAATGT
>QHOP01000381.1 GCA_003219345.1 Verrucomicrobiota bacterium | reverse complement strand
GCCGAACAACATGATGAGCGACGCGGTTTCGATTCTGGGTTCTCTGGATTTTGTGATGGGGGAGTGCGACCGATGAAAGGCCAAAACACATTTTTGGAAACGCTTGCCACGCCTGAGCAAATCCTTGGAATTTTCCGAGACTGGCAGAGATTGGAATTGGGAAACGCGCTTGATAAGAAAGCAATCCTGTCGTTCGACACAACCGTGCGCGATTGGCGAGCGGACTGTGATCTTGCAGAATGGCAAACTTTGGGCGAAGCCCTAAACAGGTATTTCGGAACGACCTTTTCCAGGAACGAGTGGCGAGCGACGATGAAGTCGGAAAAGCAGAAGACGCTTCGAAATGTCTGCGTGCTCGTCGCGACTCGCGCGACCCTGCCAAAGCTTAATGAGCTGAAGGTTCTGGGAAAGCCTTGCAGGCTGGCTTCGGCTTTCTTTGCCCAGACTGCGGTTAAAGCAATTTCAATACTTGCGCCTGGGAAAATGCCGATGATGAAAACAAAGTTGAATTTGGGGCATCGGCTTAGCGGTTGGGCTTGCCTGGCTGGCCTGGTGAGTTTGATCGGTGGCAGCCTGCTGGAGAAACCAGAATGGACCGTTGTCGGCTGTTTGGTTTTAGGCTTTGGTTTTATTGCAATCACAGTGTTCTCGAATCTTCCTCCTGCCAAAGTGCGGCTGGAAGGCTGCGGAACATTTGCGGACTTAAGTCGGTTAATTGCGAACTGAAAGAGGAAAATATGAACCATCAAATCGTCTGGTGTGATATCCCGGTGAAAGACCTTGATCGCGCGATCCGCTTTTACGGCGCGGTGCTGGGTGCAAAAATCGAAAAACAGTCCATGTCTGGAGGTGTCTTTGGACTCTTGCCTCATGCCGGTGAAAGTGTCAGCGGCTGCCTGGTGGAGTTGGACGACGCCAAACCGTCAGCCGACGGCCCGCTGATTTATTTGAATTGCGAAGGTCGCCTCGACGCCGCGGTTGCCGCGGTCGTGAAGAGCGGCGGGAAGGTTTTGAAACCGAAACATCAAATCGGCCCGTATGGATGGCGCGCCGTGATCATGGACAGCGAAGGCAACCGGATCGCGCTCCACTCAAAATGAAGGTGGAAGCCGCAAAAATGCGCAAGAAGCACAAAGCAGGAAATTTCCTTTGCGACTTTTGCGCCTGTTTGTGGCCATTCAGAAAATGAATTTTGCAGTTCCGACAGAATTGGAAACCGAGATTGACGAGCTGATTACGCACTACCCGCAGAAGCGGAGCGCGTCGCTGATGGCGCTGCACGCGCTGCAGGGGCATTTCGGTTGGATTTCGCGCGAAGCCATCGAGTGGATCGCGCAGAAGCTCGAGCTGCAACCGATCAACATCTACGAACTGGTCACTTTCTACCCGATGTTCCGGCCGGAACCGGTCGGCAAATATCAAATCAAGGTTTGCCGCACGCTGAGCTGCGCCCTCGGCGGTTCTTACAAACTGCACGAACATTTCTGCCGCAAGCTGGGCCTCGATCCGCACGTGCACGGGTCGCAGACGACGAAGGACGGAAAATTCTCGGTTGAATTTGTCGAATGCCTGGCGAGCTGCGGCACCGCGCCAGTGATGATGTGCAACGACGATTTTTACGAAGGCGTCAACGAGCAGAAGGCCGAGGAAATTCTGGCGAGATGCAAATAACGTCCGCATGGCAAAGAAGCGCAAGCATGAAAACCACCCTGAAAGACTGGCGAAAGGTGCATCGAAAGCTCAAGCGGCTGCGCGGTCTGGACGAGCACGAAAAGGTGCTTTACGCGCGAAGCCTCGCCGCCACGCCCGACGAACGGTGGCAAATGAACGTGACGTTTCTCCGCTCGCTCGGCTTATGGGGACAGTTCCTCGCTGAAAAAATTCGTTTCCAACTCATAGGTATGTCAGCCGCTGTGATCCAAGGTGTCCCGGTCGCCACGTTCGATGTGGATTTGTGGCTCGATTTGCCTGCGCGCCAATACATGCGGGCGGTGAATCTCGCTTTGGCGCAGGGCGCGAAGATGGCGCGAAACACCGTCGTGGAACTCGCGGACGGGACGTTGGTGAATTTCATTTATGAAGTGACCGGGCTAAAGGACTTCGCAACGGAACTCCGAAAGGCGCGCAAGCTCAAATTCCACGGCCTGACGGTGCCGGTCATGCCTCTGGAACTCATTCGCAAGAGCAAGGCTGCCGTTATGCGCCCCAAAGACCCGGCGCATATCCATTACATTGAGGAGACGCTTCGCCTGCTGCGTGCCAAGAACCGGGCGGTAAAGCGCCAGTAACCGAACGCTGATGCAACGCGTAAATCGCAAATCACAAATCGCAAATGGCGAGTGGCTGCCCGACTTGGATTTGAACCAAGACAAACAGATCCAGAGTCTGCTGTGCTACCGTTACACCATCGGGCAGGCCGGAGCGTTGGCTAAGCTAGACGCTTTGCGTGCGGAGTCAAGATTCGTTGCATCGTTAAACCGTTACTTCGTTAAATCGGATGGCCGGAGCGGCCCCGCGGTTGTAACGATTCAACGATTCAACAATTCAACGATTCAACTTTTCTGAACATGCCCCAAGAGCATCGTCTTATTCTCAAATACGCCGATCAGCCGGGTTACACGCCCGACATCGACTGTTATTTGCGCCACGACGGCTACGAGATGCTCCGCAAGGTCTTCGCGCTGCATCCTAAGGATTTGCCCGATGGCAAGAAAATGTCGCCGCAGGAACAGGTGCGCGACGAGGTCATGAAGTCCGGCCTGCGCGGGCGCGGCGGCGCGGGATTTTCCTGCGGACTCAAGTGGTCGTTCGTGGACCGAAAAAGCGGCAAGCCGATTTATCTCATCTGCAATGCCGACGAATCCGAGCCGGGCACGTTCAAGGACCGCCCGATCATCCACAAAGACCCGCACCAGCTCATCGAAGGGATGATCCTCTCGTGTTGGGCGAACGACGTGAAGCTCGCTTACATCTACATCCGCGGCGAGTTCGCTCAAGGCGCGAAGATTTTGAACCGCGCTCTTGAAGAAGCTCGCGAAAAGAATTTCCTCGGCAAAAGCATCCTCCGCTCCGGTTACGATCTCGACCTCTGGGTGCATCGCGGCGCGGGCGCTTACATCTGCGGCGAGGAAACCGGCCTGATCGAATCGCTCGAAGGCAAGCGCGCGTATCCGCGCATCAAGCCGCCTTACTTCCCGGCGGTGCTCGGCCTTTAGCTCGGCACGCCCAACAACACCGGCACCCGCATCGTCAGCGTCAGCGGCCACGTGAAAAAGCCTGGATACTACGAAGTCGAGGTCGGCAAGGTTACGCTGGGGGAGTTGATCAACGACCCGGCATTCGGCGGCGGCCTCCGGGACGGTCGAAAATTGAAAGCCGTCATCCCGGGCGGTTCGTCGGCGAAAGTTTTCAAGGCCGGCGAGAAGTTCAAACTCAAGCGCAAAGGCGCCGACGGCCAGATGACTGCGATCGAAGTGGACTTGCTCGATTTGCCTTACGATTTTGATTCGCTGGCGCAGGCCGGCAGCATGAGTGGTTCGGGGGCCATTATCGTGATGGACGATTCGACCGACATCATCGAGGCGCTGTCCAACATAGCCGAGTTCTACGCGCACGAGAGTTGCGGCCAGTGCACGCCCTGCCGCGAAGGTTCGCTCTGGATGGCCAAGGCGCTGCACCGTCTCACGCACGGGCACGGTCGCAAGCAGGACGCGGATTATTTGCTGAACATCGCCCAGAACATCCAGGGCCGCACCATTTGCGCGTTTGGTGAAGCGTGCGCCTGGCCGGTGCTGAGTTTCGTGAAGAAGTTCAAAGATGAGTTTGAAGCCAGAGGCGCGGCGGATGAGGCGCACAACGCGGTTCGTAGCGCCGGTCCGACGCAAGAGATGAGACCAATAGCCAAGTCCGCAGCGTTGACATGAGCGCATTCAATTTTCAACGCAAAGACGCCAAGACGCCAAGACGCAAAGGTTTTTTTGCTTTGCGTCTCTGTGCCTTTGCGCCTTTGCGTTAAATAAAAATGCCAGCAGCAACAACAACCGAAACCAAACCCTCGCCGCCGCCGGTCGAGAAGATCAGGATCAGGGTGGGCGGACGCGAGATTAAAGTGCCGAAGTTGATGCCGGACTGGCAGGGCAAACCTCAGCCCACAACGATGCTGCAGGCCTGCGCGCTCGCCGGCATCGAGGTGCCGCATTACTGCTATCATCCCAAGCTGCCCGTCGCCGGCAACTGCCGCATGTGCCTCGTCGAGTTCGGCCTGCCGATGATGGGGCCGGACCGCAAACCCGTGTTGAACGAAGACGGCACAACGAAGATCGCGAAGCAAGTATTGCCTTACGAGCCCACGACTGTGCGCGGCGCGATTGCCTGCGCCACGCCGATTTCGCCCGGCATGGAAATTTATCCGGGTTCGCCCGCAACGAAGCAGATGCGTGAAAGCGTCCTGGAATTTCTGCTCATCAACCACCCGCTCGACTGTCCGATTTGCGATCAGGCCGGCGAGTGCAAGCTCCAGGAATACTCGGTGGACTACGGCCTGTCAGCCAGCCGCTTCGTCGAAGCCAAGGTGCACAAGCCGAAAGCCGTCGATCTCGGCCCGCGGATCGTGCTGGACGACGAGCGCTGCATTCTTTGCTCGCGCTGCGTCCGGTTCACGAAGGACATCGTCGGCGACGACGCGCTCGGTTTCGTCAATCGCGGCAGCTACAGCACGCTCACCCACTTTCCCGGAAAGCCGTTCAACAACAATTACACGTTGAACACGGTGGACATCTGCCCGGTGGGTGCGCTCACGTCGAAAGATTTTCGTTTCCAGATGCGTGTCTGGTTCTTGAAGGGAACCAAGAGCCTCTGCACAAGCTGCGGCACCGGCTGCAACATCGTCATCGGCTCGCGCGAGGAAAAGATTTATCGCTACGAACCGCGCCAGAACGATGCGGTGAATTCCTGCTGGATGTGCGACGCCGGCCGGCTGAATTACAAATGGGTCAATCGCGGCGACAGGCTGACCGAAGTTCTTAAGGCAGAGCAGAAGTCCTGCCTGCCCGGACAGGCGGGACGCCTGTCCTACTCTAAAACAACCTGGACGGCGGCGCTCAATGAAATCTCCGACAAGTTGAGCAAAGCCCCGGCGGGTTCGGCGGCGATCGTCGCCTCGGCGCGGCGACGGCGACAGCCTTTTGGTGAACGCCGACAAAAATCCGAACTCGGCCGGGGCGCGTTTGACTGGCATCGCAGCGAATCCGATGGGCTCGAATTTGTCGAAGATCACCGACGGCATTCGCCGCGGCAGCATCAAGACGTTGATTGTCTTTGGCGAAGACGTGATGAAGCACGGCATCGGCGCTGATTTGCTTGGCAAGCTGGAGACGCTCATCGTGAGCGACATTTTACCGAGCCAAACGACCGAGTTGGCGCATTACGTCCTGCCCGGCTGCGCGCACGCCGAGAAGCGCGGAACGTTCACGAGCATCAAAGGCCGCGTTCAAAAGTTTATGAAAGCGGTGGAGCCGCGCGGCGATGCCCGGCCTGAATGGGAATTCCTGCACGACCTGGTTTACAACATCACCGGCCAGAACGGCTTCGTGAGCATCGAAGGCTTATTCAATCAGATGGCGAAGGAAGTGTCGGCGTTTGACGGTCTGACGTGGGCCAGCCTCGGCGACATGGGCGTGAACGTGCAGATATGACTCTGCATACCGACATTTTGGCAATTGCGGCGGCGAGCGGTTACGCCAACGTCTCCTTCCCCCTCACCCCGGCCCTGCCCATGAACCCAGAGGAACATCCAACATCGAACATCCAACGCCGAACATCGAATGGCAGCGGGAACCCTCGCTCACTTCGGCGTTCGAAGTTCGATGTTGGATGTTCGATGTTTTCCCTCGGTTCAGGGGAGAGCCTCCAATTCCAAAATTGGCAGCGCATTGGGACCATGAACCAGATTGGCACCCCTCTCCCTGCCCTCTCCCCGCAAGGCGGGGAGGGTGGCCGAAGGCCGGGTGAGGGGCGGTTCATGGAGAGGGAAAGGGTCAGATGTCCCGCAAACGGGACGACCATTGAAACAACCAAATGAATTGAGCGCTTTCTGATGGACTGGAATTTCATCACCTTCACGTTGATCAAAATCTGCTGCGTGATCGGCGCGGTGCTGACGATGTTCGCCTACTCGGTCCTGGCCGAGCGCAAGATTTCAGCGTTTATCCAGGACCGCGTCGGACCGAATCGTGTGGCTCTGCCGTTGATTGGCAGCGTGCCGGTCATCGGACCGTTTCTGACCCGGCTCGGTTTCTGGCAACCGATTGCCGACGGGCTGAAGGCGATCCTCAAAGAAGACTTCACGCCTTCCTACGTGCGCAAGGCTTATTTCTGGCTCGCGCCCGCCATCGCCCTCATCCCGTCGTTTCTTACGGTGGCGGTGATTCCCTTTGGATCAACCCTGGGAAACCCAAACAACAAAATGGTCATCGCCGACCTTGACGTGGGCATCCTCTACACGTTCGGCATAGTGTCTCTGGGTGTGTATGGGATCGTGCTGGCGGGTTACGCCGCGAACTCCAAATATCCGTTCCTCGGCGGTATCCGTTCCAGCGCCCAAATGATTTCCTATGAAATTGCGATGGGCATGAGTGTCGTCCCGCTTTTCCTCGTCGTTGGCAATCTGAATTTGAGCAAGGTCATCGAATATCAGGCGCAAAACGGATGGCTGATTTGGTATGCGCCAATCTCCTTCTTCATCTTTCTGGTGTCGGCCTTTGCGGAGACCAATCGGCTGCCGTTTGATCTGCCCGAATGCGAGACCGAGCTGGTCGCCGGCTACAACACCGAATACAGCTCGATGAAGTTCGCCCTGTTCTTCATGGGCGAGTACGCGAACATGATCGCCGCATCTTCAATGATGGTGGTCCTTTTCTTCGGCGGCTGGACGCTGCCGGGCATGACGACGCCGGCAGACACCCTTCCGACGGGTCTGCTGCACATCGGAATTTTCATCGGAAAAATGCTCGTGCTGATGCTGGTGTTCATCTGGGTGCGCTGGATGTTGCCGCGTTTTCGGTACGACCAGTTGATGGACCTGGGCTGGCGCCGGTTTATTCCGCTGGCACTGGCGAATATCCTTGTTTATGCGACGTGGTTGTGGGCGAAGAAATGAAATGAGCCTCCGAGCGAAAATTATGTAAAGCAGCTTTGAATGATTGTTAAACGCGAAAAATTGAGTCTTTGGGAGCGGCTTTACCTGCCGGCGATCATCGGTGGGTTCAAAGTCACATTGCGTCACTTCTTCAGGAAGAAAGTGACGATGCAGTATCCTGAAGAGAAATGGGTCGTGCCGCAGGGCTATCGCGGAGCGCCGTATCTGGTGCGCGACCAGGAGGGCAACACCAAGTGCGTCTCCTGCCAGCTCTGCGAATTTGTCTGCCCGCCCAAAGCCATCAAAATCATTCCGCCCGGTCCGGCGGGAGAGATCGCCGACCGCCCGAACGCGGAGAAGATGCCGAAGGAATTTGAGATTAATATGCTGCGCTGCATCTTCTGCGGCTATTGCGAGGAGGTTTGTCCGGAGGAGGCGATTTTCCTGATGAAAGACTATTCTCTCACCGGCACCAGCCGAGAGGAGATGATTTACAACAAAGAAAAACTGCTCGCCCTGGGCGGCGTCCACAACGACCGCATCCGGAAATGGAAACGCAAACCGGAGGAAGCGAAGACGTTTCCGGTTCCAAAATCGTAAGCTTTGCCGGAAAATCATGAATGACAAATTCCGAATGACGAATTCCGAAAGAATGACAAAGCCCGAAGCCCGAAAACCTACGCACCAACGACCGCGCACGTCTGTCAATCGTCATTCGTCATTCGGATTTCTTTCGGGTTTCGACATTCGGATTTCGCGTTTTTGACGATGCAAGACTTATTCTTCTATCTCTTCGCCTTCCTGACCCTGCTGTGCGGCCTTCTGGTCGTGGCGAATCCGTTCAGCCGCAACCCGGTCACCAGCGCGATGTTTCTGGTGCTGACCATCGTTTCGTTGGCCGGGCTTTTCGTCCTCCTGCACGCCTTCTTTCTCGCGGCGGTGCAAATCCTCGTCTATGCGGGCGCTGTCATCGTGCTTTTCCTCTTCGTCATCATGCTGCTCGATTTGAAAGGGGAACAACGCCGCAAAGCCAACAGGTTCAGCCTGGTTACCGGCGTCATTTCCGTCGGCGCCATCACCGTGATTTTTATCAAAACCATTTTTGAAAGCCACGCGACTGCCACTGACACGACACCCGTTCTAGAAGGCGCGACGCAGCCCCTCGGCCGGATGCTGTTCAACGATTACGTGCTGCCGTTTGAAATTCTGTCCGTGCTGCTGCTGGTGGCGATGGTGGGCGTGATTCTCTTGAGCAAAAAAGACCTCAGATGAACCGTTACAACGCTGAATCGTTAAAATGTTACATCGGCGCTTCGCCGATGCGGCAGCCACGTTGTAACGATTCAACGTTTTAACGATGTAACGATTTATCGAAATGCACGTCGGTTTGGAACATTACCTGGTCGTCAGCGCGCTGTTATTCTGCCTCGGTTTGCTCGGCGTCGTCCTGCGCCGCAACCTGCTGGTCATTTACATGGCGCTCGAGCTCATGCTCAACGCGGCGAACCTCGCGCTCGTCGCGTTTTCGCGCTTTAACGGGCATCTCGACGGTCAGGTGATGGTCTTCTTCATCATCACGGTCGCCGCGGCGGAAGTCGCCGTCGGCCTGGCGCTCATCGTTGCGCTCTATCGCAAACGCCAGACCGCGCGCGTCGAAGACCTGACCACGATGAAACTTTGATCGAACCGCAAATGGACAAAGAGCAAATCGTTAAAACGTTAAATCGTTACATCGTTAAATCGGCAAAGCCGTCCAACGGCGAACCCGGTTTAACGATTCAACTATTCAACCATTCAACGATCCATGCCTCGGCGTGCCCGTTTTCGGTCAACCGTCAATGAAATTGGAAGCGTTGCCCTGGTTGATTTTGTTTTTGCCGCTGTTTTCGGCCGCGACCATCACGCTGTTCACGAAACAGAATCGTGAACTCAGCGCCAGACTTTCCATCGGCGCGATCGTCTCCGGCTTCGTGTTGAGCGTCATTTTCATCGCCGCCAACGGTTGGGAGCCATTGAAAAAGGAAACACTCGTGACCTGGCTGGAGGTTGGCGATTTGCAGGTGGACTTCGGGCTGCGGCTCGACCCGCTCAGTCTGCTGATGCTGCTCGTTGTCACCGGCGTCGGCGGCGCCATCCACATTTTTTCCTGGGGTTACATGCGCGAGGACCGCGCGTTCTCGCGTTACTTCGCCTGCTTGAGCCTGTTCACGTTCTCGATGCTCGGCGTCGTCCTGGCGAACAATTTTCTGATGATGTTCATCTTCTGGGAACTGGTTGGCGTCTCCAGCTATCTGCTCATCGGTCATTGGTTTGAACGCGCGTCCGCGGCTGACGCGGCTAAAAAGGCCTTTATTACCAATCGCCTCGGTGACTTCGGTTTCATGCTCGGCATCCTGATCCTCTGGGCCATGAGTGGTGGACTCAATTTCTCGCTCATCGAAGACCAGTTAAAACAGAATCCCGCGTTGTTCGGGTCGATGACGACGGCCGCCGGACTCCTCATCTTCTGCGGCGCGGTCGGTAAATCCGCGCAATTCCCGCTGCACGTGTGGTTGCCCGACGCCATGGAGGGCCCCACGCCGGTCAGCGCGCTGATTCATGCGGCGACGATGGTGGCGGCGGGCGTTTATCTGCTCTGCCGCGTCTTTTTTATCTTCAGCACGCCGGCACTGCACGTCATCGCGTGGGTCGGCGCCATTACGGCGTTGATGGCCGCTCTGATGGCGGCCCAGCAGAACGACATCAAACGCATCCTCGCTTACTCGACGCTCTCGCAACTCGGCTACATGGTCCTGGCCGTGGGCGTGGCCAGCCCGACGCCTGCGATGTATCACCTCACCACGCACGCGTTCTTCAAGGCGCTGCTATTCCTCGGCGCCGGCTCGGTCATCCACGCGCTGCATCACGAGCAGGACATTTGGAAGATGGGCGCCTTGAGCAAAAAAATGCCGACGACATTCGCGACGTTTGTCGTCGGCGCTGCCGCACTCTGCGGCGTTCCCGGATTCAGCGGTTTTTTCAGCAAAGACGAAATTATAGCTGCCGCGCTAAACCCCAGGCATGGCAGCCTCGGTTTGTTCATTCTGGGGGCAGGCGTGGCGATGCTCACGACGTTCTACATGTCGCGGCTGGTGCTGGTCACTTTCTTTGGCCCGGCGAAGTCTGACGACGCGGACCACGCGCAGGAATCGCCGAAGGTGATGGTGTTGCCGCTGCTGGCGCTCGCCGTGCCCTCTGTGCTGGCGGGTTTCTTCGGCATCGCGCAACTCTACGGCAAAGAACTCGGCGAGGCGCATTCGAGTTTTCAAGTGCTGGCGATGGCGGCGAGTCTGGGAGCGGTTGTGTTCGGTCTGGCGCTCGCCTGGGGTTTGTACTGGAACGCGGAGAAAGATCCGTTGCCGGAAAAAATCGGCCCCTTGGCGCGAATGCTGCGCAACCGGTTTTACTTCGACGAACTCTACGAAGCAACGGTGATCAAACTGCACGACACGATTGCGGCAATCGCCGAATGGTTTGATCAATGGATTATCGCGGGCCTGATGGTCCGCGGCGCGCACGGAACCACAGAGCTGTTTGGCCGCGCGCTGCGTCTGGCGCAGACGGGCAACCTGCAAACCTACGCCTTCCTGTTCGTGTTGGGCGTGGCGGTGGTACTCTATTTCGTGCTTGGGAAATGAGACCTGGTTTTCAACGCAACGACGCAAAGGCGCGAAGGCGCGAAGAGGGAAACATTTGTCTTTCCTCGGCCCCCTGGCATGACAGCGCATTGGCGTTTAAGGAGGGTGGTCTCGCATGACCGAAAACGAGATTGCCAGGATCATCGTGGACGCCGCGATTGAAGTGCATCGCGAACTCGGCGGACCGGGTTTGGTCGAAGATGTTTACGAGGAGGCTCTGGCTGAAGAGTTGCGGCTGCGCGGCTTGAAGGTAGAACGCCAGCTTCTCGTTCGCATTACTTACAAAGGCCGCGTCCTGAGCAAGCCGCTCCGACTCGATATGAAGGTCGAAGGCTTGGTCTTGGTGGATAACAAAGCTGTTACCGAGTGGAATCTAGTCTTCGATGCGCAGTTGCTGACCTATCTGCGACTGACAGGGCTGAAGCTCGGGTTGGTGATCAACTTTGGCGAACGATTCGTGAGGAACGGTGTTCACCGGGTGGTGAACGGGTTGCCGGAAGACTTGGATTTCAAACCACACCCAAAGCGCAAGAATCCGAAGGACGGTCAGAATTGAAAATCGTGATGAATAGGCGCAAAGACGCCCGCGGAGATCAGAATGTATTTCCCTTGCGCCTTTGCGCCTTTGCGCCTTTGCGTTAAACAGGATGACCACTCTGACCTTGATTTTCGTTTTGCCGCTGCTTGCAGCGGTCGCGCTGGCGTTCGTGCCGCGCAACTATCGCTTCGTCATGCGGCTGGTAACGCTGGCGACCACGCTGCTCGTGGCGCTGCTCGCCGTCACGCTGTTCTGGCGCTTCAACGCGGACGACGCGGGTTATCAATTCGTCACGACCATCCCCTTCCTCGGCGCCGAGTCGCTCGGCATCCAGTGCAAACTCGGCGTGGACGGCATCAACGTCGGATTGATTCTAATGGGCGCAATCGTCGCCTTCGCCGCCGCCTGTGTCTCGTGGGAGATCGAAGATCGCGAAAAGGAATTTTACATCCTGTTACTCGTGATGACCGGCGGCATCCTCGGGGCGTTCGCGTCGCTGGATCTGTTTTTCTTCTACTTCCTCCACGAACTGGCGCTGGTGCCGACGTTTATCATGATCGGCGTCTGGGGCCGCGGCGAAAACAAGAACTACGCGACGTTCAAAATCACGCTCTACCTGAGCCTCGGCGCGCTTATCGCGTTGTTTGGCCTGATTGCGCTTTACCTGCAATTGCCGCCGAACCAGCGCACGTTCGACATCGGCGAAATCACCAATTACTTCAAAGCCAATCCGATGCCCGACGGAGCGCAGCGTTTCATCTTCCCGCTGCTCCTGTTCGGGTTCGGAATCCTCGTCTCGCTCTGGCCGTTTCACACCTGGGCGCCGCCCGGCTACGGTTCTGCGCCGACTGCCACGGCGATGCTCCATGCCGGCGTGCTGAAAAAATTCGGATTGTACGGCCTCATCCGTGTCGCATTGCCACTGTTGTCGCAAGGCGCGCGCGCGCCGGTCATCCCGCCAGAAGCCTTCGCGCATTTTCAGCTCTGGCTGCTGCCGGCAAGTATTCAGAGCTACCTGCAAAGCATGGGTTGGTTCGATTTGCTGGCGCTACTGTGTCTCGGTAACATTCTGTATTGCGGATTTGTCACCATGCGGCAAAGGGACCTCAACCTCCTCATCGGCAATTCCAGTGTCGCGCACATGGGCTTTGTGCTCCTGGGCATCGCCAGCTTGAGTCTCGTGGGCGTGACCGGCGCGGTTGTCGTGATGATTGCGCACGGCTTCCTCGCCGCGCTGACGTTCGGCTTGAGCGGTTATCTCTATCAACAAACCGGGACGCTCGATATGACGAAGCTGGGCGGCCTGCTGCAACGGCTGCCGTTTATCGGGGCGGCGATGGTGATGGCTATGCTGGCCGGTTGCGGCCTGCCCGGCTTCGCGAATTTCGTCGGCGAAGTCATGGTCTTCTTCGGCACGTGGAAGAGCGGCCTGGGAGCCGCGCAACAGCTCGTCGCTGCGGCCGCCTGGGGCGGACTCATCGTTGGCGCGGTCTATATGCTG
>QHOP01000380.1 GCA_003219345.1 Verrucomicrobiota bacterium | reverse complement strand
AATCAGGATTTTCGTTTTCATGCGATAAACCACGAATGAACACGAATGAACACGAACCAAAAGCCCTGGCGTTGCGAAACCGACCCGGCATTCGTGTCCATTAGTGTTCATTCGTGGTTGAATTCGGACTCGCAGGCAGACGCAACACAAAACAACTCCCGCCCCCCTCGCGTGGCTCGTAAGTGACGTCGCCGCCATGCGCGCGGGCAATCTGTCGCGCCAGAGTCAAACCGAGCCCCGACCCTTGGATGCCGCTGCTCAGCGAGTCGTGGGCGCGATAAAACTGTTCGAAGATTTTTTCTTCGCAACCCTTTGGCACGCCCAGGCCGCGGTCGAGCACGCGCACTTCGACGTGGGCCAATGGCTGCGACTGCCGGCGCACTTCCACGCGCGCTTCCTTCCGTTCGCCTGAATATTTCTCCGCGTTGGAAAGCAGGTTCACAACGATCTGCGCGAGCGCGTCGCGGTCGCCGTTGACGAACAACGGCGACGCCGGCAGGTCGCATTCGAGTTTGAAGCCGCCGGCTTCGAGGTGCGGGCGGTAGGTCCCGACCGTTTCCCGCACGACGCCGAGGAGGTCGCATTTGGCAATATTGTATTTTTTCTCGCCGCGTTCCAGGCGCGAAAAATCGAGGACGTTGTTGATCAGGCGCGTCAGGCGCGCCGTCTCCGCGGTGATGATGTTGAAGTAGGAACGCTGCTTTTCTTTGTCGCTCACGCGACCATCGGCCAGCAATTCCGAGAACATGCGGATGGAAGTGAGCGGCGTTTTCAGTTCGTGCGAGACGTTGCTGACGAAGTCGGTCTTTTGTCGGGCCAGCGTGAGCTGCCGTTTCAAGTCCAGCACAATCAGCCAGCCGCCCACGCCGATGGCCAGCACCAACACGCCGATCAACAAACCGAGCGTGACTTTCAACGTTTGAGCCGACCGGGTGAGCCTCGCGGGGTTCACGAGATAAACCGCGACCTCCCAATGCGGCAAAACTTCGCCGATCTCCGTCGCCACGAACGGGCGCTTCCAATTCGTTTGAAACCCGGGGTGGGTTTTGGTTACTACGCGCGCCGAGTCGTCAAGCAACGCCACGCAGATTTCGTCGCGCAACGATTCCGGCTCAACCTTCACGAGGTCGCTGAGGCCCTCGACCAGCCGGGGCAGGTTGACCAGCGCGCCGAACACGATCTGCGGGTCGCGCGGCGAACGATACCAGAACATGACGTTGAGTTTGTTCTGCAGAAAGCGCGCGACGGTGCCTTCGGTGGAGGCGCCGACGAGCTGGCGGAACTCGGCTTCAGACACCGAAGCCTTCGACCAGGCCTGTTTGGACGTTCTTGACTGCGTTTGCTGTGGTTCAACGTTGCGCGCCAGCTTCTGCTCCTTCGCATGACCTGGCGGACTGCTCAAATAACTGTCCGGCGTCGCCGGGGACGCCGGTGCGTTGCTCCCTTCGCCGCTTGCTGGCTTCTGGTTTTTCTCCCCGGCCTGCTGGAGGTTGATCGAGCTCTTCGGACTGTCCCAGTAAACCTCGACGCTTTCGCGGCTGGTGAGGAATCTTTCGTTGTCGAGGAGGAATCGATGCGCTTCGGAGCTGCCGAACAACTGCGACGGCGCGTAACAGGTGCCGTCGAGCGAAACGGCGAAGCCGACTTCCGCCA
The DNA here is from genome assembly GCA_003219345.1 of Verrucomicrobiota bacterium. Taxonomy (GTDB): domain Bacteria; phylum Verrucomicrobiota; class Verrucomicrobiia; order Limisphaerales; family AV2; genus AV2. The sequence goes on along the minus strand of QHOP01000380.1, from coordinate 5,992 downwards.
GCGGCCAGTCCTTGCGCAGGCGTTCATCAAAGGAACCGGCGATCTCAATCGGCTTGTCATTGGCGAGCAGCGCTTCGACCTGCCGCGCGAACTCACGCTGGTGGTCGGCGATCAAGTTCGCGGCTTCCCTGGCGACTGAATCCGCGACGCCCTGGTAGAGGAGCGACTGCTGGCGTTCGAGCACGAACTGCTGGTCGCGCAGCGAGCGGACCGCGAGCCAGGCCAGCACGAGGCTCGGCACGAACACAGTCAGCACGAATACAAGCGCGACTTTCTTCATTGGGGCGAGTGTGTCTTCAGGCTCTCGAAGAATTGGGCCAGGCACCCGGCCGCCGGCGTGTTCCATTCTGCGCACCGTGCGGCGGGCGGTAAATTTCCAACTCTAAAGAATCGGTTCACAATTTGGGGTTCTTTATAACCCAATTCTAAGACGGCAACTATCCAGATCGAATATTTTAATTTCACTTTGTCGAATGCAGCACGCTCCATTAGCGACCCTGACAGGAGTGACGCCTGCCCTACTTTGCGGCCAACGTTCGCCCGTTGCCGTCGTTTTTCGTCGCCGCCTGCACCAATTCCCACGCGGCCTGGCTGAACTCGCGGTTGGGATGACTTCCGAGTACGAGTTGCACGGCAGGTTGAAAGAAACGACCAAGGTTCATCCGGCGGACCTGGTTTACCGCCTGATGGCGCTCGTCCGCGTCGCCGTCCGAGTAGCGAACGATCTGCTTGAGCAGTTGCCATTCGGTCGTGGGAGCGATGATTTCGGCGCGACCGACCATGACGCGAACGACTTCGCGCGGCCGTGGCTGCAGTGTCAGCGGGAGGGCTTCGTCGGTCCATTTGCGCGGCAGCACGTAGAGCACACGCAGTCCGTCCTCTTCAAACCACGATTTGCGCCAGGTCTTCACCATCGCGTCGGCTTCGCGCCGATACAAACCTTCCTGTTGAAGGGCCGCGCTCATCCGCCCGCTGATTCGCGCTGCCAATTCGCCCAACGGCAGGAGGTCTTCGCCGGATTTCAACCCGGCGTAAACATGCTGTCCGGATGGCACGTGGTCCTCGTAAATAAATTTTCCCTGTCCTTGCCGGATCGCGAGGACAAACAAGTGCTTAAGCTCATCCGTGCCGGTGTTTCGCAGGAAAAGATTCGCTTCGTTCCCGCTGTTGAAGGTGATTTGCAACGGTGTTTTGAAGTTGGCCACGCCGCGGTAGAACAGGAACTTCTCGTGCTCGGTTGCCGGCGCGGCTTTATCGGGCGCCTTCACGCGCACGAAGGCCGCGTCCGTTTCGCGCGCGGCGAAGTAATGAATGCCCGAGGTGTCGGTTGGAATCACCGCGGCGAGGTCTGCGTTCCGGCCGCTCGGCAGGACGCGAATGCTTTTCCACCGAATCCGCGAGTCCGGAACGCCTTTCCTGCCGAACAGCGAGGCAATGGTAAATCGCGGCTGCGCGCCGGTTTGTCGTACAAGTCCGTCGAGCGCCGTGGCCAGCTTGTTGGGTGGGAATGCTGACGGACCAATGTCGTGCGCCTGCGGATACCATTCCGTAATCAACCCTTGCGGGAAACGGACCGTGACATCAATCGTTCGCTCTGTGTCGCTGTAGAAATAAATCACCGGCGTTTCCATCCGCTGCAGCGTGACAAACGCGCTCTTCGAGCCGGGCTTCAAGACGCCCGCCGGCAAGCGGTCCTGGCCCGGCTTGCTCCAATCATAAACGAATTTCGGAAGCTTCGTGGTTTCGAGCGGATTCCACGGGATCAACACGCCGTCGGCGCCCTGCACCGACGTGAACGTGCCCCATTCATGGGCGACGTAATTTTCAGGCGAATCGTTGCCGGCCAGGACGCTCCACTGCGCGGTCGCCAGAATCAAGGAAAGAAAGGTTGTTTTCATGGGTCCAGTCTGTGGCCGCGAGGAACAAAAGTTGTCACTTGCCCGTCAAAGGTTTGTAAAAAAGTTGTGAGGGCGTTCGCCCCCGATTTTTTTCGGTGAGTTCAATTGCGGCACGGCACGGTGTCTGCTAATTTTTGACGCGTTGACGGGCTCGAATCACGGTGCATGGTGATTTGCCGGTGATGAGAGAGCGCAGCTTCGCGTTACGGGCTTGCCCTCGGCGCCGTTGCGATTTGTAAGTTATGCCTGGATAACATGAAGAAGTGGCCACGAACAAATTGTCTGCGAATTCGGGATGCGCTTCTGCGGTCGTTCGCTGCTCTGACGACCGCAACGCTTTGCGCTGTCGACTGGCCGCAATACCGCGGTCCGAACCACGACGGTCTTTCAACCGAGACCATCCGTACAAACTGGTCGGTGGAACCGCCGCGGCAGGTTTGGAAAGTACCGTTGGATCCCGCTTTAAGCTCGTTCTCCGTTAGCGCAGGGAAAGCCTTTACCATGGTCCGGCGCCCGGTGGACAACGGGGAGCAGGAGTTCTGCATCGCGTTGAACGCGGACACGGGCGCGGAACTTTGGGCTTCAGTCCCTCTGGGCATTGCGGATTACCCAAACGGAGGTGTCGGGTCGGACGATGGCCCTCGTTCCACGCCATCAGTGGACGGAGATCGCTTGTATATTTTGACCTCGTACTTGCGGCTCTATTGCCTCAGCGTCACAAACGGAGCGGTCATTTGGAGCAAAGACCTCGTTACTGATACTGAATACGGGAGCACGGTAATCGCCTGGCAAAGCGCCGCGTCCGCGTTGATCGACGGAGACCTTGTCTTTGTTATCGGCAACGCGGCAAACAAATCCCTGTTCGCTTTTCACAAAGCGGACGGCAGTGAGGCTTGGAAAGGGCAGAGCGATGTCATGACACAAGCGAGCCCCATTGCCGCAACGGTTGCGGGCGTCCGGCAAATCATTTTCTTTGCTCAATCGGGTCTGGTCTCGGTGGCGCCGGACACGGGTTCAGTCCTCTGGCGATACCCGTTTCCCTTCAGCACCGCCACCGCCGCCTCGCCGGTCGTCGGGGATGATCTTGTGTACTGTTCGGCCGCCTATGGAATGGGCTCGGGCGCGGTGCGCATCACGAATTCGGGGTCTCCACTGACCGCGATCGAGGTCTGGCGCGCGCCAGGCGCCAACATGAACCACTGGGCGACGCCCGTGCTCGACAATGGATATCTTTATGGTGTCTATGGCCAGGCCCAGTCGGGCGCAACGATGCGGTGCGTTGATTTCAAGACGGGCATGGAGCAGTGGCGTCATTTCGGCGTGGGCCTGGGCGGTGTGCTGTTCACGACCGGCCACGTCTTGGTCCTGACCGAGGACGGCTATTTGCTGCTCGTGAAACCGGATCCGACCGCTTACGTAGAGGCGGCGCGGTTCCGTGCGCTGGATGGATCGAAAAGCTCGGTCAGGAATCTGGCGGTGAGGTGTTGGAATGTCCCGGCCATTAGTAACGGACGCATCTATGCTCGCAGCACAACAGAAGCGGTCTGCCTCGAGGTGGCTGCGGGCGCGCCGCCGTTGAAGCTCAATCCCACGCTGGTCAACGGCAAAGGAACGTTTCGTATCTTCATCGGCAACGAAGACGGGTCGCCGCTCGACACAAATCGCGTGGCCAACATCGATATCCTTGCCAGCACGGACCTGACGCTGGGTTTGAGTGGCTGGATTAAACTCACCAATCCAATCCTCGTGACCAACGGCCGGCTTCAATTGGACGACCCGCAAAGCTCGAACACGACACGACGATTCTTCCGCGTGGAGGAGCGACCTTGAACCAGCGGCTTATGAAGAGGCGAGGAAACAACGAGGCAGTTTGCAACGTGGCGAACAGCATTCTCCGTGGCATGAAATGGCAGGGCGGGCTGTCTCCAGGACCGGCGGAGCCGGAACCAAACTGGGGCAGGCTTCCAGCCGGGTTCACTCTTATTGAGCTTCTGGTGGTCATCGCCATCATCGCCATTCTTGCCGCGCTGCTGTTGCCGGCGTTGAGCAGCGCGAAGGAGCGGGCGCGCCGCGCCTCCTGCCTCAGCAATATCCACCAGTTCATCATGGCGACTCACATTTACGCGGGCGATTTTCAGGACTACCTCCCGCGCGGCGGGACCGACAACCGCAATTCCAACGACACACACACACCGGTCCTTTCCACCGCCACCAAGAGCAACATCCTCCAATACGCCAGTCCGTTGAAGGTGCTCGATTGTCCGAACCTGGCTAAATCGTTCGAGCAAGAGCTGAACTGGCGCGTGCAGCCGGAGTACGGCGTTGCCATCGGTTACCATTACCTCGGTGGCCACTCGAACACGCCGTGGCCGGCGGCGGGAAGCGTTACCAACACCTGGATTTCTCCCCAGAAAACGGCCGAAGACCCGGCCCTGGTTCTCGTGGCCGACCTGAACGTGTATGCCTACAGTTACCAGCGCATCCTGGCGCCGCACACGGCGCGTGGTCCCGTCATCCGGGACGAACCCTACTTCGAGTCCAATCCGGAGGCCTACCAACAGACGCCCGCTTCCATCGGCGCAAAGGGTGGCAATGTCGGCTTGCTCGACGGCTCGGTCGCCTGGAAAGGCATCTCCCGCATGAGGTCCTACGTCGGCTCGCAAATCTGGGGCGCGGACGGTTGCTTCGGGCTGTGGTGAAACAACTCCGGGATAGCCATTTTGGGCGCGCATCGGAGCCGTGAACGGTGGGGCGAGACTCCGTCGAGCCCTGATCTCCGATGGACTCGACGGAGTCTCTCCCCACCCGGTTCATGGATAGGAGGAACCTCCAAAATTTGGACGCGAATCGGGGCCATGAACCGGTCGGAATCCCCCTCAACCGCCCTCCGGGCACCTTCTCCCCCACTGGAGGAGAAGGACGGGATGAGGGGGGTACGGTTCATGGAAAGCCTCCTTTCGCTGTTACCTCGGTGGCTACTGAATCACGGCTCGCGAGGACGCAAGCCCACCCGCCAAATTACGTGCCCATCAAATGCTCGATCACCATCTGATCGAGGTCTTGATAGTTACGGTCGGCGATGAGCTGCTGCGCTTTCTGCTCGTCGAACGTGCGGGCTTTTTCAACCAGCGACAGGAAAGTGCGACGGCTGTTGTCGAGGTGCTTGAGCCAGTGTGCGGTTTTCGTGGTGCGGAACGGATGCACGTCGAAGCAGACGTACTCGCCGCTTTGGCCGTAGCCGTTGCGCTCGAGGGCGCGCACCTGATTGAAAGCGACGCGCAGGTTATTACTTCCAAACGGCTTGTCCTGGTCGAACTTCAATCCGTTCTGGTCGTTCAGGTGCAGCGACCACAGTTTGCCGAAGGCCATCGCGAAATCGATTTCATCGGCAGGATCAAGCCCGGCGAGGATCGCGTGCGCGCTTTCGATGAGGCAACCCACACGTGTCGAATCGCGCGTCAACTGTGCGATGGCAAGCGCGTGTCCTATTGTTGGCAGATAAGCGTGGTCCATCGGCTCGTTCGGCTTCGGCTCGATGGCGAGACGGATTTTTTTGTCGTGCGCGAGCATCTTGTCAAACGCCTCGACTAGGCGCTCGAGGCAGTGACGCGCGTTCTTTGACTCGCGAATGTAACTGCCCTCACGCGCCAGCCAAAGCACGAGAATATCCGTCCCAAGGATGTTCGCGATGTCGATGGAACGGAGCGAGCGGTCGATGGCGTAACGTCGGCATTTCGGATCGTTGCTGGTGTAAGCGCCGTCAACTGTCTGCGGTGCGAACCAGAGTCGAGGCGCGACCATTTCGGCGGCGATGCCTTCGCCGTCGAGCCGCTTGCGCAGGTCTTTTGCTTCTTTGCGGATTTGGGTTTCGGATTTGCTGTCGATGTCGGGCACCGCGTCGTCGTCGTGGAACATCATGGCGTCGAAGCCGAGCTTTTTGAGTTGCGCGAGCTTCCAGTCGAACGTTTGCGGCGGGCGAACCGGCGGGCCGTAAGGGTCCTGGCCTTCGCTGATGTTCCAGGGACCGAAGCAAAATTTATAGGTGTGCTTTGCCATAGAATGAGAGCGCGACTGTAGAAGGTCCGCCCCAATTT
>QHOP01000276.1 GCA_003219345.1 Verrucomicrobiota bacterium | reverse complement strand
TCGTGTCGCGCGGCACGAAACATCGCTCCACCGAATTCATTTGATGACAGATCCATTCCATCTCCGGCCGGTAAGTGGCGGCCTCCTGCGAAATGACGACCTGCACGGTCCGCGCTTCACCGAATATCCCGGCAAACCCGCGCAACATCCCGTCCGCGCCGCCGAGCACCATCTCGCCGATCTGCGCGTAGGTCTGGTTCAACCACGCCGTCAGGCCGATGCCCCCGGGCACCGCATCCAGTTCCGTCAATGCCAACCCGTGGTCGGTGAGCAAAAGGTCCGGCCGGATGACGCGCGGGAGTTCGTTTTTCAACGCGTTTGACCGCTGGAGCGCGATCAAGCCTTCCGGTTTGCCGCGGTCGAGCCAGGTCGCGATCCAGCCCGGCACTCTTCCCGCGACGCTCTGACGGTAGAGCAAATTGACCGCGCGGTTGAACTGGAGCAACACGCGGCCCAGCGGCTCCAGTCCCCTTGCCAGCTCCTCGCCGAGCGCGAACGGCGTCGGCGAAATCCGCCAGTCCATGTCCGCGAACAGGCCGCCTTCGGGCAGTTGGTCGTGGATGAACTGAGCGCGGGCGGCGACGGATTTGTTTGCCGAAGGAGTTAGCGCGGGGTCCACGGTGATTGGTTCATGCACGGGGCGAATGGGCCGGTCATTTCGCCGCCGGTCAGAAAGAAAAGTGGTCGGGCTTTCGTGATGCTCTGCCGCGTATTCCAGCGCGCAGCGGTGAAGCAAGCAGTTCCATGAGGCGAGACAGTAAACGATCGGCGGTCAGCCGTCAAAAATGAATGGGACCGTAAATTTCCGAAATGAAACCAGTTCCAGCTTGGCCGGAGCGGCGCCAGTCCGGACGTCAAGGCGGACTCTGCTGGCTGCGGTAAAATTTCCGCGCCGAATTGGTGGTGGCAAGGAGGAATCGCAACGAATTGCTCGTCAGCAGATTCGTGCTGACGGGCAGCCAGCTCGACAGATTCGACGACGACAACAACGCGTAGCTCGTGCCGGCTTGCCCGTCGAGCCAGAGTTCCAACTGGCCGGGAGGGGCGTTGGTCCCAATCCTGAGAATCGGCGGCGCGGGCGCCGCTGCGGAGAGAACGAAAAGCGTGATGCTTTGCGCCGGAATCGTGTTGCTGAGAGTGCCGTTGGAGTAATTCAAATCCGGCAGCCGATTGATCGAGTTGGCTGAAGTGAGTTGCCACACTTGCGCAGTGCCGGCGCCATTGAAATTCGTCGTGTTCACGACGACCAGCGCCGATCCGCTCAGAACCTTGGTGACGACCATCGCCGTCAGCGCACCGTCGGAGGAACGGACGGCTGCGAATGCGGAAAGATTATCCGGGTCCGGCGCTGTCGCGGCGATCGCCGTGTCGCCGAAGGTCGAATGGTTGCCATCGTAGTTGCGGTACATTTTGATCGCGTTGCCGGCCGGTGTGCCGATGGCGGGCACGACCCAGCGCGTGGCAAGGTCGAGCCCTTCACGGCCGAAGATGCCGAGCACGTCGGCCTGCGCGGTGGCGCCGTTGATGTGGTTGTCAGCGCCCCAACTGTATTCCGTCACGCCGACGCGTGTGCCGGGATAATGGGTCGCCACCCAACTTTTCAAACGCGGGATCAGCATCACTTTGTCGTTGATCCAGGTTTCATCAACGTAGTTCGTGTCCCAGAGCGAACGCGTGGAGCGATTGCGGCGAAACTGCATGGCCGTCGTCACGTCGTTTCCGTATTCACCGCCCTGGGGATAAGAGTGGACCGTGAAAACGTCGAGCAACCGGCGTCCGGCCGCGGCGCTGCGCTGGCGCATCTGATCAAGAAACCACGGCAGATTGTCCCACCCGCTGTGTGCGGCGCGGTCCGGCAGATTGTTCCAGCCGTTCTGGCCGCCCCATTGCGAGTCGTAGCCGCTGTACAGATATTCGGTCCAGCCCCACGACTCCGGTCCCACGATCAGCGCGCCGGGATCAATGCCTTTGATCATCGTCGCGTAATCGCTAAACCGGTCACGCATCTCGTCCATGGTGACGCCGACGGGACGCACGTCACGATGGGTGGAGTGCCAAATGCCCCATTCGTTGTCGAGGATGTAATAACGCAACCCGCCGACGGATGCATGGCCCCAACGATTCGTCAGGTGCTGGATCCAACCGGCTTGAAAATTCGTTCCGACGACCGTGCTCGCATCGTTCGGATCGTTGCTGTTGATGGCCAGGCCGGTGCTTTGGGAAATGCCGTTGCCGGCATCCGGGAACCACTGCCAGTCGTTGTCGGTTTGCGCCCCGTATTTGGCAATGGAATAACTGGCGAGCTTCGCCCGGCCCGAACCGAGCTTCGCCACCCAGCCAATGGTCGGGATGGTGAGCATCGGTTGCGCGCCGGCGGCCTTCGATTGCGAGATGAAGCGTTGATCTGCCAGTTGTAACGAGTGGTCGTGTTGCCGCCGGAACGGTTCAACGGCACGTTCAAGTCGGCCAACTCATTCGAAGAAGCGAACGCCACGCCGTAGATTTCAGGACTGATCAAATGTCGATTGGCTCCGGCGTCCACCCGAATGGTCACAGTCGAATTGGTTGTCGGCGGAGGAGTTGGCCCGGCGACGAGCGAAATGTCGTCCACGTAAAATACGGGTTGCGCCGTTCCGGTGCGGTCCTGAAGCCAGAAGCCGTCGATACCGCCTTGCCCCGACGGGACGAGTGCGGAAATGGAAATGTTGATTTGCTGCCAGGAGTTGGCCGCGAGCGGAGCGAGCGATTGGCCGGAAGCAACGGCGCTGCCGCCCGACACGGCCTGCACCTGCAACTGTTGTCCGCCGCTGGAGCCGCCATGAATCCAGAACGTCAAATTCGTGAAGCCCGCAGGATCGAACGCGGCGTGCTCAAAATAGAGCGCCTGCCATGCGCCCGCCGTCACGCTGATGGATTGTGTGCCGGCATGAACCGGATTGGTGTTGCTCAAACTCACGCTCGCCCAACTCCAGTTCTGCCAGCCGTTCTGGAGGGCGTCGTCGTAAATCGCCTGGATGGTTTGCGCGCGGCTCTGTGCCGCGCACAATAGCGACAATAATCCGATCCGAAAGGAGTGAGCCGCGAGTTTCATGATCATTCCGGTGGACCTGCGAACTCTGCCGAGGACCACAAAGCACTTTCGCTGCATGGCGCTGGTGCTCCCGGTCAGAGAATTTCAATCGGATGAACCGTCAGCCAGACGTCCAGTTGTTGGAAACGGGACTTCAGGCGCGCCTTGAGACGGATGAAGAATTGCCGGTTCTCCTCCGTGTCTTCCGCGTCAACAAACAGGCGATTGAGCCGGTCGCGTTACTCAACTTCGCCTTGACGCCAGATGCCCTCGACCACCTGAGATTCCCATGAAACTCCGCCGAAGCGGCGTTGAACTTCGACGGCGGCCTCGGCGAGAAATTCGCGAGCCCGTCATTAAACTCCAATGGCAAGAGAATTTCGAAGCGACAGTATGCGCTCATGCGTGGCAGGTCCCTCGACCGTGAACGGGATTCCTTCCCGCGCCATCGGCGCGAGAGCCTCTTCAGGGACGGCGACTTCGCCGCTCGCCCAGGAGTGGCCCGAAAACCGCCCGATAAGGAAGCCAAGCGCCCGTCGCTGAGTCGCTTCGTCGGCAAAGCGGACAATGATCATGCCGTGAAACTAGCGGAGCGAAGCGAGACTCGCAAGCCGGGAAATGCAGTCCAAACGAAGCGCATAAAAGTGAATTCGGAGGATCATCGAACTTCAGGCGATTACTGGTGTTGCCGCAACCTGGCTTCCGCCAGATCAATGTCTCGCTGGATACGGCGCAAGACTTCGTCGTTGATGACGCCCTCGTTGCGGAGTCGAAGAATAATTCTGCGTTCCACCTGAAGCCCTTCGTACGACAAATGTTCGTATTCGGAGGAAAAGAGGCCGCGCGGGCCGTCGGCATTTTCATACGATTCCAACTGGCGTATGCGGTCTTCGTATTCGATGCGCAATCGTTGCAGCGCGTCGGCTTTCGCCGGGTCGCGTTCGGCGATTTCATTGAGCCGGGCCAGGGCCGCTTGATTGGCTTTGAGCCGGGCTTCGCGTTCTTCTTTTTCGGCGGCGCCATCGTCCTTGATGCCGAGCCAGCGAATCAGCGGTGGCAGACTCAAGCCTTGCACCACGAGCGTCGCCAGAATCACTATGAAGGTAAGGAACAGAATCAAATCGCGGCCCGGAAAGGGCGAGCCGTCTTGAATCATGAGCGGCAGCGCCAGGGCCGCGGCGAGCGAAACGACCCCGCGCATGCCTGTCCACGCGACAATCGTGACATGCCGCCAGGACGGATAGGGATCCTTTTCACGGATAGTTTTGAAGAGCCAGCGCGGAAGATACGTGGCGGGAAACACCCAAAGGATGCGGATGAGAATGACCGCCAGGCTGATGACCAGCGCGTACCACACGAGCTGACGAAGGGGAATGGCGTCGGCGGACAAGGCGCGCAGCACCTCGGGCAGTTGCAGTCCGATGAGGATGAAGACGAATCCGTTCAGCAGAAATTCCACCATTTCCCAGACCGGTCCGCCCTGCAGCCGGGTGCGGAAGTTCGTGATTTCGGGCGTGCGCCATCCGAGATACAAACCGGCCGTCACGACCGCGAGCACGCCGGAAACGCCCAGCCGTTCGGCAGGCAAATAAGCGGCAAAAGGGGTCAGCAGCGAAACGGTGATCTCAATCGGCGCATCATCCACCCGCTTGTGAAATCTCTCCGCCAGCCAACCCACGGCCAAACCAATAAGAATTCCGCCGAGGCCCACGATAAAGAATTGTCCGCCCGCACTCGCCAGCGAGAACGAACCGGTCGTCACGGCCACCACCGCGAAGCGATAAGCGACCAAAGCTGTGGCGTCGTTGACCAGGCTTTCGCCCTCCAAAATAGTCACGATGCGGCGTGGAACCCTCAGCCGGTCAGCAATCGCCGTGGCGGCGATGGCGTCAGGCGGAGACACGATCGCGCCCAAAACAAATCCGGCGGCGAGCGGAAGGTCCATGAAATGGTGCGCGAGCAGGGCGACTGCAATCGTGGTGAAGAGGACGAGGCCGATGGCGAGCAGCGAAATGGGACGAAGGTTGGCTCGGAAATCGCGCCACGAGGTAAACAGCGCCGCTGGAAACAGGAGGGGTGGCAGAAAGAAAAGAAAAACCAATTCCGGATCGAGCCGGACTTTCGGCAGTTTGGGAATCAAACCGAGCAACGATCCGCCGACCACGAACAGGATTGGATACGGGATGTGCAGTTTGCGGGCCAGCAGCGCCAGAACTGCCACGGCAAGCAACAATCCCACAAAAATCTCAACCACACCCGTCATGCCGCGCCGAGCTTACGGGTGAAAGCGTGGATTGGAAAGCGGCGGGCATTTTCGGGATAGCGGCACAGTTTGCGTTTCTGGTGGGGCGAGCGTCCACGCTCCACAGTGCTACGGAGGACGGGTCATCTCACGACGAACTTTTGTTGCATATGCAACAAAAGTTCGTACCGGTGGAGACGGTGACGCGCATCGATGGGATTCCGACGCCCAGATTCGGCTGGATTGTTTGAGGTCCCAATAAGAGACTGAGCTCCCATGAATCCATTGATCTGCCCTTCTCGCGCTCCTTTCCCGTGGATCACTCTTGCCACAGCGGTCTGCTTGTTTGTGACGGAGTCAAATGCGGCGGATGCGCCGCCCGCGCGAACGGCCATCGTCCGCGCGCTGGACCTGGACGTGAACGAGACGAAAGGGGTCGAATTGGCCAACGGGACCAGAGCGCGTGTCAAACTGCTGCGCGTGGACGAAACGCGGGATGCCTTGCGCGACGCCGTGCGACAGGCGCGCGTCCAGATCGAACTGAACGGCCAGTCCCTGGTTCTCACGTCGGCGACCTACCACTTGCCGGTGACCGCGGCCGGAGTTCAGATCGATTGTCCGATTACCAAAGGATACGTCACGAACAGCAGTGAAGGGAACGCATGGGGGTTGTTGAAGGACGCGCGGCTCCGGCTCTGGCCGGCGGGTTCGCCGTGGATCGAGCCGGGCACATTCGTTTATCCGCTCAAACAACGCTGGTTCGCCAGCCACACACAAATGGCCAACGAACCGACGTTCGTGGACGGGGACGCGTGGTTTCGTCAGGGAAAGAAATTTTGCCCGGGTACGACGACAGTCCGGCGCAACCGCGCTATGATGTCGTTTACCTGCTCGACGACCGGGGCTGGTTCTATCGCTACAGCCATCTGCAAACCATTGACCCGGCAGTCCAGCCCGGCGCGCAGATCCGCATGGGACAGAAGGTCGGCGTGCTGGGCAAGGAAGGCGGCAGCGGCGGCTGGTCGCATCTGCACTTTGATATCACCAGCCGCCAGCCCTCCGGGCTGTGGGGCATTCAGGAGGGCTACGCCTTTATCTGGGAAGCGTACCAGCGACAATACACGCCCAGAATCATTGCGGTGGCCCGGCCGCATCATTTTGTTTTCGCAGGAGAGAAGGTTGTTCTGGACGGCTCGAAATCGTGGAGCGCTGCGGGACGCGTGGCGCAGTACGACTGGACTTTCACCGACGGAACCTCGGCCAGCGGCTCCAAGGTCGAACGCACGTATTCTCAGTCTGGCGAGTACAGCGAAATCCTCAAAATCACGGACACGCGCGGCGAGGTGGATTATGATTTTGCCATCGTGCTGGTCATCGACAAATCTGCGGCGGATCGGCTGCCTCCCACCATCCACCCGGCCTTTGCGCCTACGCTCAACATCCGCGTGGTGAAATCTGACGGCAACGTCGATCAGCACGCCAAGGACGGCTACGCCGTGACGCAGCATCGTTTTGCCAGGCCGGGCCACTATGTTGTGCGCGTCGAGCGAACGAATGAACGCGAGCAGACGGCCATCGGCCATCTTCATGTGCCGGTCGAAGTGGGCAACAGCAATGCGGTGAAATAGTCATGGGATCAATCAAGCTTCAGCCCTTGGGGCGGGCTCTGCACCCGGAATTGGTCTGCTCCGATGTCGATGCCTTTGCCTTTCGGACGGCGGTGACCGTCGAAATCGGTGAACGGAACCGGCAGATTGGCGATGTTGGTTGTGCCTTTGTTGATGACCTGGGTGATTGAGGCGTCGCGGGTATGGAGGAAGTTGCCGACCTCACTGACACGCGTGAGCGCAGGAGGCGCGACGCTGCCGAACCAGCGCGAGTTTGGCGCGGTGATCGCGTTCGACAGCACGGGGCCGGTGCCGTTGTTGACCCAGATTGCCTGACGCAGGTTCCAGAAGGAATCGGGGCGCATGTGCACGAGGTTGTTGGCGATGGTGACGTTTTTGGACTCGAAGTTTTTGATCGCTGCGGAGCAGTTGGTGTGTGCCTGCCAGACGGTGTTGTTGTAAATCTGCGCGCCGTCCGAGTTCAGCACTTCGATGGAGACATCAGCGAAGCCGCCGGGATTCCGGGCGTCGTGGAAGACGATGTTGTTCCGAATGATGCCGCCGGTGTGGCCGGAAATGCTCAGGCCGAGGCCGATGCCGCGGTCGCAGTTGATGATGAGGTTGTTCTCCACCAGCGTGCCCCGCGACCACGACCAGAAATGAACGGCATGCTCGGCGGACGACTGCGACGGGCTGATGATGTTTTTGAAGACGTTCCGGCGCACGATCCAGTCCTTCGCGCCATGGGCGTCGATGCCGCCGATGTCGATCTGCGGGCCGATGCCCGCGGTGTATTCGAGCAGGCAATCCTCCAGCACGCCGCCCTCGGAAAAGAACTTCTGCGGGTCGCTGTTGGCCGGGGTGACTTTAACCATCTGCTGGAACGTGTCGCGGATGACGAGATTACGGAGCACGGTGCGATCGGCGCCGAAAGGCGCTTCGCCGTGAATGATAACCGCATGACTTCCGACATCTTCGAGTGTGAGATCGCTGATCGTCACGACGTCCGCGATGACTTGAAAAATGAATTCGGTCTTGCCGCTGCGCATGCCGCTTTCTCCGCGCAAGATGACGGCCTCACGATTGCTTGATTTGCCGGTGATGGTCATGCCATCGCGCGCGATCCAGAGATGCGCCCACTTCAGGTGATAGGTTCCGTCTTCGATGAGGATCGTGGCGTCGGCGTTTGGATTTGCATTGGCCTCCTCGATGGCGGCTTTGAGCGCGTCCACGTTGTTGACCGTGACGGCGGCCGGGAGACCAGTGACGGAGAGGGGCAAGGCCGTTAGCAACGCAAAAGCGCGAATTCCGAAATCCGAAGCACGAAACAAATTCAGAATTCGGATTCCCGATTTGCCGAAACCGGGAGGGTCCGTGGCTCTCAAATTTTGAGTTTTTCGCATTCGGATTTTTTCAGATTTCGGTATTCGGATTTCGGATCTGGTTGCTGCCCCGCCGCGCAGGTTCGATCCGTCGGGGAAGCGATGGCTCGAGGGAGCTTCGTTTCCATCTAACTCACGATTTGTCCGTTGCCGATGCCGATCCACTTGTAGCTGGTCAGCTCTTCGAGGCCCATCGGGCCTCGAGCGCCGATCTTGTCCGTGCTGATGCCGATTTCCGCGCCCATGCCGAACTCGCCTCCGTCGGTGAAACGCGTCGAAGCATTCCAGTAAACCGCGGCGGAATCCACTTCGCTGAGAAACCGCTTCGCGCGCGTTTGGTTGGTCGTGACGATGCTGTCGGAATGCGCCGAGCCGTAATGGTTGATGTGATCGATGGCCTGTTGCACGCCCTCCACGACGCGGACGTTGAGGATGTAATCATTGTATTCAGTGAACCAATCCTGGTCTGTCGCAGGCTGCAGCTCGCAGGTGGCGGGCTGGAGAACGGCGCGTGTTCCCTCGTCGGCGCGGAGTTGGACTTTCTTTTCGGCGAGCCGGCGGTCGATTACCGGGAGAAACTTTCTGGCGATCGCTTTATCGACGAGCAACGTTTCCATCGCGTTGCAGACGGCAGGCCGCTGGCACTTCGCGTTCAGCACGATTTCCTCAGCCATCTTCAAGTCGGCGTCGGCATCCACGTAAACATGGCAGACACCTTTGTAATGTTTAATGACCGGGACCTTGGAGCACTCGACGACGGCCCGGATGAGACCTTCGCCTCCGCGCGGGATGCACAAGTCAACAAATTGCGTGAGCGAAAGCAGTTCCTTGATGGCTTCCCGGTCGGTGGTCGGCACGACCTGGATCGCGCATTCGGGCCACAGGCCCAACTCCACGGGCGATGATTTGATTGGAGTTCAACGCCTCCTTGCCGCCGCGGAGAATCGTCGCGTTCCCTGATTTGAAGCAAAGACTCGCGGCGTCGGCGGTCACGTTCGGGCGCGACTCGTAAATGATGACGATGACGCCGATGGGTGTGGAAATTTTCTGGAGCTTCAGACCGTTGGGGCGGACGCGTTCATCCAGGATTTTGCCGACGGGGTCGGGCAACGCGGCGACTTCGCGCAGTCCCTTGGCCATCGCGGCGACGCGTTTGTCATCGAGTCTGAGGCGATCGAGCATGGCGGTGGAGAGTCCCATCTTCGCAGCCGTGTCCAGGTCGCGCGCGTTGGCTTTTTTGATGTCGTCGCGGTTCTGCTCCAGCGCGCCGGCCATCGCGAGCAGGCAGTCGTTCTTTTCAGCCGTCGTCAGTCGGGCCAGCTCGCGTGACGCCGCTTTGGCCTGCCTCGCCAACAGCGTCATCTGTTCCGTCAACGTCATGCGGCGAATTTAGTCGAAAACCAGGAAGTGAAAAGCGGGAAGTTCAGCGGATCGCGGCAGGATGCGTTCGGACATGTGAGCCTTGAGTTTGATGCGCCAAAGCCTGTCTGACACGGCCCCGTCGGTCATTTCAACTTTTTCACCAGCACCTTCGATCTGCGGCCGCTCTGTTCGTATTTCTCGCGGCGACCGGTGGGCAAATCATCGGGTGTTCCTTCGGTGAAACCGCCCTTGGACTGGAAGTAAGTGAAGGCCTGGGTTGAAAGCGCGAGCAGTTCGCTCAAGCCCATTTCCCGCGCTTTGCTTTCGACGAATTGAATCAACTTGCGGCCAATGCCCTGGTTTTCGTGCAACGGATTGACGTAAAGACAGGCCAGTTCGCCTTTCTTTTGTTCGGCATAGAGGTGCAATGCCACGCAGGCGACCGGGTTCCTGTCGATCTCGAAGATGTAGAAGTCGCCGATGTTTTTCTCGATGCTCACGCGGGGGCGTCTGACCAGCTCCTCGGTCTCGACCGCCTTCTTCGTCAGCATCTGAATGGCACGGATGTCCTTTTTCATTGCCCGACGGATTTGCTGATATTCGTTGGCATAAATCAAGGTGCCGATACCTTCGTTGGAAAATACCTCGGCAAGCAAACCTTCATCCACGCGTCCGTTGATGATGTGGACGCGTTGCACTCCGGCATGACAGGCGGCGGCGGCGTGAATCGCCTTGGAAAGCATCTCCGGCAGGACTTCCTCTTTCTGGTTCGCCAGAATCGTGTCGAGGTCCGCCACCAGCATCTGGCGGATGAGTTGGCCCTGCTTCAAAAGGCCGTCCTGCGTGGTGATGTAGATCAATTTGATGGCGCCGAGCCCCTTGGCTACTTCCAGCGCGACGCTGTCGGAATTGACGCGATAGGTTTTGCCGTCGCCGTCGAAACCGAGCGGCGGCACGACCGGAACGATGCCTTGATTCAGCAGGGTCTGCAGCAACTCGACATCCACACGCTCGACCTTCCCCGTGAAAAGATGATCAACGCCTTGGATGATGCCCATCGGGTGCGCGATGATGGCGTTGGTGCAGGCGGCGCGCAGGTCGTTGGCGGAAAGGCCCTCGAGGATTTCGTGCGTGAGCCGGTTTGCGCCCGTCAGCGCCAGCTTCAGCGTGTCGGCGTCAGTCACTCCCGTGCCTTCGAGATCGGTCGGCTTGACCTTGAGTTCTTCGGCCAGCGCCTTGATTTGCGCCGAGGCGCCGTGGACGAGCGCGACGCGGATGTTCAACGAGCGGAGGACGGCGATGTCGAGCAGGATATTGGCGAAGTTTTCGTCGGTGACGATGGCGCCGTCGATGCTGACGATGAAGATTTTTTCGCGAAAGCGCGGGATGTACTGGAGGATGCCGCGCAGGTCAGTCGGTTTCACGTTGAGGTATTCTCGAATGCGTCAGTTTTGTCCGTGTCGGATCGAACCACGGATAAGTATTCCGTTTTCGGCGGGATTCAACTTCAATTTTCCGAACCTCGCTAATCCTGATTTTTTAGCACGAATCAACACGAATGAACACGAATCGAAACAAATCCTGCTCCGCCGTTCGCTTTCGCGTTGAAGACTCGCTCAATCGTGATGCATCCTTCGAGCCCCAAAACCCGACACGCCGGACCATTCTTATTCGGGCGGATTCGTGGTCTTCAATTGCGCACAGCCGGCTGTCACCGCGTTGGGCCCAGCGCCTTTTTCAGCGCGGCGAGGCAGCGGTCGTTTTGTTCCGGGGTGCCGACGGTGATGCGAATGCATTCCGGCAATTGATAGCCTCCCATCGGGCGCGTGATGACGCCCAGCTTCTGCATTTCCTCGCACACGCGCTGACCAGCGCCGACGCGGACGAGGACGAAGTTCGCGTGGGAGGGAATGAACTCCAGACCGAGCTGACGAAATGTGTTCTGCAGGTAATTCAGGCCGCTGGTGTTGTTGGCCCGGGTGCGGGCGAGATGTGCCTGGTCGTCCAGCGCGGCGAGCGCGCCGGCCTGGGCGATGGAGTTGATGTTGAACGGCTGGCGGACCTTTTCCAGCGCGGCAATCAGTTCCGGGTGTCCGATGCCGTAACCCAGCCGCAGTCCAGCCAGGCCGAAGATTTTTGAAAACGTCCGCATCAACAGAAGGTTCGGCTTTTCTCCCGCGCGAATCAGCGGCAGCAAATCAACCGGTTCTTCAAGAAAGTCGATATAGGCTTCATCCATCACCAGCAACACACCATCGGGGATCAGCTTTACCAGCCGGACGACCTCTTCACGCGGCGCGAGTGTGCCGGTGGGGTTGTTCGGATTGGCAACGAAGGTCACTTTCGTGCTGGGCGTGACGGCTTTGAGCATCGCGGGCAGGTCGTGGCCGAAATTCCGCGCGGGAACGGAAATCAACCTCGCGCCGAATAGGTGTGTGACGATCGGGTAAACCGCGAAGCAATATTGCGATACAACCACTTCGGCGCCCGGCTTCATCAACGCGTGTCCGACGAACTCGATGATTTCATTGGAGCCATTGCCGAGGATCAGGTCGCGGCCAGGGCGGCGGGCGTAGGGCCGAGCGGGTTCTCGTTGGAGGCCAGTTTGATGATGCCCTCGGCGGGCAGGCCGAGATCGCGCGCGACTTCTTCGACAGGTCGGCCCGGCTGATAGACCGGCAGAGTCTGGAGCGCCGGGTTGAGAGACAAGGGCAGGGCCATGCTAAAGCGCAGCGAGGATTTTGTTCGCGTCCACGTGGCGGGCGATGAGGTCGCGGATCAGCGCGATCTTTTGCGTGTCGTCGGGCCGGATTTTGACGGTCAAATCATGGACCTTCGAGGCGACGTAATAACTGTCATCCGCGACGGAAAGAACCGGAAACGGCAGTTTGCTGATGACCTTTTGCGCTTCCTTGCTCGGCCTGAGGTTGCGCGTCAGGATCATGCCGGCCAATCCGCCGTCGGCCTCGCCGGAAAGAGTGGTGGCCACCGCGAGAATGATGTCCTCCCGGTCGCCGGGCGTGATGATCAGCACGCCTTTTTTGAACAAGTGCAGGGCGTTTTGGACTCCCATCGCGCCGATGAGGACTTCTTCGACGGCATTGTGAAACTGGTCCGTGTGGTTCAGCACTTCGGCGTTGAACTCCTCGCGGATCAGCTCCATGGTCGGCTGCGACAGGATCGGCTGGTGGGGCACGACGCCCAGCAGTTCGAGTCCTTTTCGTTTCAATCCGCGGCGGGCGAATTCGGTGATGGAATCAATTTTTTTTCCAAGCACCTTGTTGAGGATGACGCCGATGACCTCGACGCCTTCTTTTTCGAACAGCGCCAGGTTCAAGGAAACTTCGTCGATCGGCTTGCCGATGCCGCCCTGCGTCACCACGATAACTTTGGCGCCAATCAGTTTGGCGACCCGCGCGTTGGACAGGTCAAACACGGAGCCGACGCCGGCGTGGCCGGAGCCCTCGCACAGCACGAAGTCCTTTTCCCAGGCAACACGGTCGAAGGCGTTTTGAATGCGTTTAACCAGAACGTCGTAATTCGATGACTCGAGATATCTCCGGGTGAAGTCCGGCTCGACGGCAATCGGACTCATGTCCACGAGCGGGCAATTGAGCTGATACACGCGGTCCATCAGAACGGTGTCTTCATCGATCTTCTGTTCTTCGATTTCAACGAACCGCTGCCCGACCGGCTTGATGTAGCCGATGCGGGGATAAACATTTTGCAGTGCGGCCAGCAAACCCAGCGAGGCGGTCGTCTTGCCGTCATTTTGGCGCGTTGCAGCGATAAACACTCGCGGTGTGGTTGTGTTTTTCAGCGGCTCGGGAGATTCTTCTGAAGCAGTCAATCAGGGAAGGGCTTTGAACGGCATGGTCGCTTCATTCTCCGGGCAGCTTCTGGCCCGCCCCCGGATAAAGCTTGGTGTATTCAACGGCCTGAACGCCGACGATGGCGGCGACGCCGAGGATGTCGTGCGCGTTGGAACCGCGTGAAACATCCGCCGCCGGCCGGTCCAGCCCGAGCAGAATCTGGCCGTAGGCGTTGGCCCGCGCGACGTGCTGAATGAGTTTGCTGGCGATGTTGCCGGAATTGAGGTCAGGGAAAATCAGCACATTCGCATGACCGGCCACTTTGCTGTCGGGCAGCTTGCGCGCGGCAATCTCCGGAACCAACGCCGCATCCACCTGCAACTCGCCGTCGAAATCCGCTTCGATCCCCTTTTCGCGCGCCTTTTTCTCCGCCAGCGCGGTGGCGGCCTGCACTTTGCCGATCGAGGGATGCGTGGCGCTGCCCTTCGTGGAGAAGGAGAGCAAGGCGACGCGAGGGCGCTTGCCAAGCAGTTGCCGCGCGAGTTCTGCGGTGGAGACGGCGATATCGGCGAGCTGGTCCACGGTTGGGTCTGGAATAACACCGCAATCGGCCATGAACATGACACCGTTTTCACCGAAGCGCGTGTCCTGAACCTCCATCACCATGCAGCTTGAAGCGGTGGTTTGCTGCGGCGCGACCTTGATGATCTGGAACAAGGGCCGCAACACGCTGCCGGTAATTTCGTTTGTGCCGGAGACCAGACCGTCGGCCTGGTGCATCGCCACCATCATCGCGCCGAAGTAATTCGGCTTGAGCATGGCCTCGCGCGCTTCCTGTTCTTTGACCCCTTTGTAGCGGCGCACCAGTTCGAAGCGGCGCGCAAAGTTGTCCAGTTCCTCGCTTTCCTCGGGATTGATGATGCGGACGCCCTCGAGCGGGACGTTCAACCGTTCGGCAGCCTCTTTGATCCTCGTGCGGTCGCCCAGAAGGATGGGGACGCCCAGGCGAAGCGAATAAAACTGGCGGGCCGCTTGCAGAACGCGCGGCTCGGTCCCTTCCGGAAAGACGATCCGTTTCGGGTGCCGCTGGAGTTTTTCGATGACGCTGCCGATAAATCGCATGGCCGTTTAGTAACCGAGGGCAAGGGAAACTGCAACTGGCGAGTGCGAAGTTTTTTCTTCGCCAGGACGCTAGACGTAGAGCGCCGCTTGCAGGTCGCGGACCAGGACGCTCAAGTAGGGGTAGCGCTTGTCCGGGTCGCGTTCGAGGCACTTTAAGATCGTCTTTTCCAGCGCGGCAGGGATGTCCGGATTCAATTCGCGCGGAGATAAGAATTCCAGACTGCGATCGAGTTGCTTGCGCAGAATTTCGTCGGCCGAATCACCGGAAAACGGCTTGCGATTGGTGAGCAGTTCGTAAGCCGAGACGCCATAAGCGAAGATATCCACGCGATGGTCGATCGGCTGGCGGCGAATTTGTTCGGGCGCCATGTAGGCCGGCGTGCCGGGATTGTCCGACATTTTCTTAGGCTTGTCCGGCCTGGGTTGGGCCAGGTCGAAATCCACCAGCCGCACGCTGGCGTTGCGTGTCAGCAGGACGTTTTCCGGCTTGAAATCGAGATGCATGAAGCCGCTTTCATGCACGTGCTCGAGGGCAATCGCCATGTCGATTAAAATGTTGCCGATGCTTTCCGTGACCACCGGATCGGCGCGCGCGCAGAGCAGCTTCAGGTTTTCGCCCTCGACGTATTCCATCGCCAGGAAAAGGTCGCCGTCGATCTTGCCGTGCGCGATGTAACTGATGACGTGTTCGTGGTTGATTTTGGAAAGTATTTCGCAGCCGCGGAGGAAACGGCGTCTGGCGGCAAAATTGAAACGGAGAGGATGGTGCAACAGACGAATCGCCACCGCCCTGCCTTGCGCGTCCGTCGCCAGCCAGATGCTGGCCATGCCGCCGCTGTTGATCAACTCCTGTAGAAAGTAAGGGCCGAACTGGCCGGGCCGGCGCAGTTCGGCGTCGTGGGCTCCTGAACGTCCAAATAACGGCATCTTAAATTGCTGCTGCTCTTTAACACGGTAGCCAACCCCATGCCATGACTTTTTCATGGAGAAACGAATTCCGGACTTGGCCAGAACGCGCGCGAAGATTAAGTTTGGCCGATGCGTCCGGTTCGCACGCTGCTGATTTACACGGGAATCGTGTTTTTAGGAGGCGCGCTGCTGGCACCGTGGTTGTACTGGAGTGCTCAATCGCTTACCGCTCAATTTCCGGCGCTTCAAAGGCTGGCGGACAATCCGTTTCACCGCTATGTCAACCGCTCATTGCTGGCACTGGCGTTGATCGGACTGTGGCCGCTGCTCCGCGGCCTTGGCGTGCGCGGCTGGCCGGACGTGGGACTGGTGAAGCCGGCCGGCCAATGGCGCAAACTGGCCGGCGGTTTCGCGTTTGGCTTCGCTTCGCTGGCCTGCCTCGCTGGGGTTGTTTTGGCGGTCGGGGCGCGCGGGGTGAACACGGACGTTTCAGCCGGTCGTTTGGTCGGAAAAGTTTTAAGCGCGGCGCTGACGGCGGCGGTCGTGGCCGTGCTGGAGGAAGTTCTATTTCGCGGCGCGATATTCGGCGCGTTGCGGAAAACGTGTCGCTGGCCAACCGCGCTGGTGATCAGCAGCGCGCTTTACGCCCTCGTTCATTTTTTGAGCAAGCCACAGTCGCCCGCTGAAATGAACTGGGCTTCGGGTCTCGCGCTGCTCCCAACGATGCTGCGCGGGTTTGTCGATTTCGAGCAGGTTGTGCCCGGTTTTTTCAACCTGACGCTGGCGGGCGCGCTCTTGGCGCTGGGATACCAGCGCACCGGCAACCTTTTCTTTTCCATCGGCCTGCATGCGGGCTGGATTTTCTGGCTGAAATCGTACGGCCTGCTCACGCGCGAGGCGGCGGGCGCCAACGTATCCTTCTGGGGAACGAGCCGGTTGATCGATGGCTGGCTGGCGCTGGGTGTTCTTTCGCTCGCTCTGTGGTTGCTCTCCAAACGGCTGCCGCGCGCGGAAAACACCGATGCCCACTCAACCCGGTGAGCTTGTTTGTCTTGAAAACCGGACTGAAAAGCTGGCTTGATGCCGGACTGGCATTTTTCTATCCTCGCGTTTGTCAACTCTGTTATTCCGAATCTACGACGGCGTCCGAAGGCTACGTCGGGGCGCATTGCTGGCAGAGCGTGCGCTTTATCAAGCCGCCGTTCTGTGAGTGTTGTGGCCTGCCGTATGAAGGCGAAATTACGACACGGTTTGAGTGCGGCAATTGCCGGCAAATGGAACTTCGTTTCCAATCCGCACGGGCCGCGGTCGTCGCCGGCAAGCTGGTGCTCGATGTCATTCATCGCTACAAATATCAGCGGGCGCTCTGGTTTGAACCGTTTCTGGCCGATTTGCTGGTCCGCGCAGCCCGTCCGATATTGGCCGCTGAACACTGGGACATGATCGTGCCTGTGCCGCTGCATCCTCTGAAAAAACGCGAACGCGAGTTCAATCAGGCGGAGCGGCTCGCCGCCCGTCTTGGCGCCGCCACCGGGATTCCCGTGGACACCCGCGTGCTGCATCGCGTCGCGCCCACCCGAACGCAGACGTTGCTGACACGCGAACAGCGCGCGGCCAACGTGCGCCACGCGTTCGCCGTCCGGCCCGGTTGCCAACTTGACAGCGAGCGCATTATCATAGTGGACGACGTGTTGACGACCGGCGCGACGACCAGCGCCTGCGCCCGCGCTTTGCAAGCGGCGGGCGCGGAAGAAGTCTGCGTCTGGACGGTCGCTCGCGGATTGTAATTTATGAAAATTTTATTCGAGTTGAGCAGGGCAGGAACACCGGGCGCGCGTCCGGTTCATTGCGCTCAGCTCCGGAACTTCAACTCTCAACCCCGTTCCTGAGTTATGTCCACCACCACATTCAGCAAAAAGACTCTTGGCCTGGAAACCGGTGAACCCGCCGTGACCCCGCCACCGGCCGGCTCCGAAACCACTTTCGCCAAAAAACCGAAGCTCGGTTCGACCAAGTCGAAGAAACGCGACATCCCCGAAGGCTTGTGGACGAAGTGTCCGAAATGCTCCACGATGATTTTCGACAAGGAGCTGGACGACAACCTCAAGGTCTGCACCAAGTGCGGCCATCATTTTCCCATCGGCGCCCGCGAACGCATCAACGCCTTCGTCGAGACCTGTTCTTTCGAGGAGATGGACGCGCAGATGACGAGCGTGGACGCGCTGAGGTTCACCGGCGTGGCGGCCTACGCCGACAAATTGCAGGAGTATCAAAAGTCCACCAAACTCAAGGACGCCGTGATCACCGGCATCGGCAAGATCGACGGGCATCGCCTGGCGCTCGGTGTCATGGACTTCGATTTCCTGGGCGGTTCCATGGGCTCGGTCGTCGGGGAAAAGTTGACGCGCCTGATCGAGGCCGCGACGGAAAAAGGGTTGCCGCTCATCATCATTTCCACCAGCGGCGGCGCGCGGATGTATGAAGGCATGTTCAGCCTCATGCAAATGGCCAAGACCTGCGGCGCGCTGGCTTACCACGCGAAACAAAAGCTGCCGTACATCAGCGTCCTGACCAATCCCACCTATGCCGGTGTGATGGCCAGCTTCGCCAGCGTGGGCGATCTGGTCCTGGCCGAGCCGGGCGCCATGATCGGCTTCGCCGGCCCGCGCGTCATCAAAGACACCACGCAGGCCGAACTGCCGCCCGGTTTTCAAACCGCGGAATTCCTCATGGACCACGGCCTCATTGACGCCATCGTGCCGCGCAAGGAAATGAAGGAACGCTTCGGTTACTACCTCGAATTCCTGATCGAGCGGACGAAAAAAGCCGCGGCATTGGGTTGAGGCAAAGCGGCGCGGGCGGATTCAACCTGCGAAAAGGCCGCCTGGAAAAGCGTCAGTCTCAGATTTTGTGTCAGCATATTCACAATATCATTGTCCTCGATCTGAGAAGCGCAAGCGCCAAGAAAATCGACGAGGCCACGAGGAGCAGGACGGGCCACGTGTACTCTTCTGTCTTTTTTCGTTTCTCAAGAAAGAATGAAACCGCCCCAAGCGGAAATGAAGCGACCCAAACCGCGAGGAATAGACACGCTACGACGTGACCAAGCCTGTGGAGGTTGGTGGCTTGTTCCAGTATCTCGCTCACAACAAGTGCGACTCCCATAACAATGAGCGGCCACTTGCAGGATTTGGTGAGTGCTGCCGCTGCCATGCCGCTTAACTTTACGGATTCCCCGCTCACGTGTCGAGCAGCGGATCAGCCCAGAATTACCTTCGGTTGCGTCTCGCTATTTGACCTGATCTACGGATGGCCGGAAGGTAACCGGGCCAGCGAAAGCCCCAGCTACCCGAACAGGACGAACCCGACCCTGAAGGGGTCGCGCAGTTCACGCAAATTCTACCGAGGGGCTTTGTTTCGCCGCTACGCGGCTCTTAACGTTTGCACGCAAACCCACGGTTGAAGCCGTGGGCTAACTTCTGTCGCTGTTCCGCAGCTCATTGCATCCGATTTGAAAAACTGATTCGCGTCCATTCGCGTGATTCGCGGACAAAAAAACGAAAAGGTGGAGCTTGTCCCCCACCGGTTGATTTGTTAAACATCGCGTCACTCACATGAACTCCAACCATTTTCCACTGCTGGCTCTCCTCGCTTTCATTTCCACATCGCCGCGCGTTTTCCCGGCGCAAACGTTGCCTGCTTCCGATCAGCGCGCCGGCGCGGTGAAGGATTTGAACACGCCGCGCACGTTTCCGAAAATCGAGTCGAGAACCGAATGGGAAGCGCGGGCCAAAGAGATACGCGAAAACACCCTCGTCAGTTGCGGGTTGTGGCCGCTGCCGGAGAAGACGCCGTTGGACGCGCACGTTTTCGGCAAGGTCGAGCGCGACGGTTACCGCATCGAGAAGGTCTATTTCCAGACGTATCCCGGCTTTTATCTGGCGGGCAATTTGTATCGGCCGCTCGGCAAGGGCGACGGGCCGTTCCCGGCGATTTTGAACCCGCACGGGCACTGGGCCAACGGGCGGATGGCAGACACGGCCGAAGGAAGCATCGCCGCGCGGTGCATCAATTTCGCGAAGCAGGGAATGATCGCGTTTTCCTACGACATGGTCGGCTACAACGACACGGGATTTCCCGATTGGCCGCAGGGCGAGGAGTTTTACAAACGGCACCGGCGCTTCGCCACGAACGAGGTGAACCTGCTCTGGAACATCAGCCTGATGGGATTGCAGGCCTGGAACAGCATCCGGGCGCTGGATTTTCTGGAGT
>QHOP01000566.1 GCA_003219345.1 Verrucomicrobiota bacterium | reverse complement strand
AAGCACATGAAGCGGCTCGATCTCATTCTCAATGGCAAGGGCGGTGTGGGCAAAAGTTTCTTTGCCGTCAACTTCGTTCAGTATCTTAAAGACAGGGACATCGCTCACGTCGCCATTGACAGCGACAACGAGAATTCCACTTTGAAGCGGTTTCACCCTGACGCGCAGTTCCTGGATTTGACAAACCGGCGCGAACCCGACGTTATTTTCCGTTCGTTGGAGCGGGCGAACCTCGTTGTTGTGGATTGCCGCGCGGCGTCCAGTGAGTTGTTTCTCGATTACTTCGTCGAAGTTGACGCCCCTGCCGTGCTCAAGATGCTCGGCGCGGTTCTGACGCTGGTGATGCCTGTGAATCACGAATTGGACAGTGTGGATCAAGTGGAGCGCCTCACCGACCAACTTGGCAAAACGTCCAGCTACGTCGTAGTCCGCAACGCGGCGCATAGCGACAGCTTCGCATTGTACGAGTCCACCGAAGTCCACACCCAAATCAAGGGCGAACTCAACGGGCGGGAAATCGTCATGCACCGCCTTCAAGATTGGCTGGTCGAGGCACTGAGCCGGGAGAATCTCACCATCACGGCAGCAACAAAGCACCCCGCTTTCAGCCTGCTTGACCGGCAGCGCATTCAAATCTGGCAACGAAGGTTTTACGCGGAGATCGAGTCTGCCGCCGACTTGTTGCTGCCGACGAAGTGACGGGTATGACTGAGACAGACCAACGCGACTTCGACGAGGAATTCATGCAATCCATCGTCGCATGGCGCGAGCGGCATCGCCTGCGAGAAGACGAGGCGGTACTGCTGCTGGTCGAACTGTTTCGCATCCATCAAAGCCATTGGGACGAAATCCGTCGGCGGGAGTTGCCGTCGTTCGAGGAGTTCCGTGCTGATATTGCGAAGCTCACCGAGGCGGCACGGACATTTCAGCAGCAAATTACGGCGGTGTTGGAGGTTCTCCAAACCCACTCGCCTGCACACCGCGCGGCAAGGATCACTCGGGCAGCCGCGATTTTCGCTGCTCTCGCCAGCCTGCTCGCTGGGTATCTCATCGGAAAGGTGTGGCCGTGAAGTTCAGCTTCACTCCATTTAATCCGGTGAGTCTCCCAATCAACTGGCTGCCGACCAATCCGAAGCAGGCCATGCTCGTTTGCGGCGTTTTGCTTATTTTCGTCGCCCTGTGGTTTTTGTTTGCGGCAAAGGCTAAAGCGTGTGTTGCGCGACTTGGCGGTTTGACCTGGAAACGTAATCAGTTTTGTCGCGGCTGGCTCATCACAGGCGACACTGGCTCCGGCAAAACCAGTTCCGGCATTAACCAGCTTGCACATCAAGTTTTTCAGAACGAGCCGAAGTGGGGCGGCCTTTGCATTGATGAAAAGGGCGTCTATTGGGAAACCCTTGCGGCGATGGCTCGGCACTACTGCCGCGAGCACGACCTGATTCACCTGCAAATCCGCGCGGATGATACAGACGCACAGTGGACGCCACCGCATCGCTTCA
>QHOP01000275.1 GCA_003219345.1 Verrucomicrobiota bacterium | reverse complement strand
TGATGTTTTACCTGGCCGATTCGTTGAAAGAAGAACCCACCTTGATCGCCTTTCTGGTACGTCTGGAGTTCGTGGAGATCGCCATTCAATCACCGGTTTGGGAAGGGTTGGCCGAGCACGGTTGGTCCGACGCCCAGCTTCAAGAGCTTCAGACACGCCTTCTGCAGTACAATTTTTTGGCGGACATGACACGACCGCTCAACGGCGAGCGAGCCGCCGGGATACTGACCGCTGATCTCCTGGCCCGAAAAAAATACCGCCCAAGCGAATTGTTCGATCCATCCGACCCTGTCGGCGGTGATCTGACGGACTTTATAAGCCAGATAGTTCCGCGCGGATGGTATCATCTGGAGAAACTTCGTTATGGCAGGCTCTACGAAAACCAGTTGAAAGGCACTTTTGACGCCGCCGGGAAAAGGGTTTTCCCGGATCAGGTTGCCATCCGCGATCGTGAACTCGAGCGGGAGATCGCGGGCGGCCGCCTCGGGAAAACCCTCAACGCCGTCGTCCACCATCAACTCCTGGCTTCGATGCTGCTGCCCGCGCTCGGCAAATTATCCCTGAAAACCGCCATGGCACAGACCGCCGCCGACCAGGCCGCGCTCGCCTGCGCGTTGGAACGATACCGCCTGGCCAACGGACAATTTCCCGAAACATTGGAAGCGCTCGCGCCGCAATTCCTCTCGCCCCTGCCTCACGACCTGCTCACCGGCCAGCCTCACAAATATCGTCGCACTGGCGATGGACAATTCGTGCTCTACTCCGTCGGCTGGAATGAAAAGGACGACGGCGGAACTCCTGGGAAAGTATTGTTCGACGAAAAAGAGGGCGACTGGGTCTGGCGTTATCCGGCGAAGTAGGACAGGCGTCCCGCCTGTCTCTCAAATCTCGAGTCTGATTCCCGTTCTTCCGCGCAGGACCGGCCCTGCCGCCGCCTCAACCCTTCATGATCGGAGCGCCGAACTCCGATTCGGCGCGATGGACCGCAGCCGTGTGCGGCGGTCTTGCCGAAACAGAGCGCGGCGTTCCGTGGTGCTTTTGAAGTTTGCGTTCGGGTCGCTTTGCGGCAAGCTGCGCCGGGTGAAATTTCTTGCGCGGCTTGATCCACGTCATGGAGCGGCAATCCTCGCCGGACTTCTGCTCGCCGCCTCGTTTCCCAAACCCGGCCTCGCCGGACTGGCCTGGATTGCTCCCGGCCTGATGTTGTTCGTCGCCGTGGGGCAGAGAGGCAAAGAATGTTTTCGCATCGGTTACCTCGCCGGGCTGGTCCATTACCTCGTTTCGCTCTACTGGCTCCTGTTCGTCCCCTTTCCAGCGGGTGCAATCGTCGGCTGGCTCGCGCTCAGCGCGTATCTGGCGCTGTATCCGGCAACTTGGGTCTGGCTTTGCTGGAAATGGTTTCCCGATAAGAGATTCGTCGCGGAGCAAAGCTGGTGGACCGCAGTGGGAGAATTTTTCCGGGTTTCCATGGAATTTTCTGGGCGCTTCGCAATATCGCATATTGCCGTTGATCCAGATGGCGTCGGTCACCGGCGTTTATGGCGTGTCGTTTCTCGTTGTTTGGTTCTCGATTTCCCTGGCCGTCGCGTTGCTCAGAGTCGTCCGGCAACCGGGCCTGCGTTGGGGCTGGCTGATTGAGTTGCGCCTGGCGCTGATCGCTTTGGTCGGAACAATGATTTTTGGCCTGAACCGGCTGTTGGTACCGGTGGATACGGATCGGCAGTTGACTGTCGCGCTCGTTCAACCGAGCATTCGGCAGGAGGTTATCTGGAGCCACGCCGAGGACGCGGATCGTTTTAACAAGATCATCGCGTTGTCCAGACTCGCGCTCGCGGTGAAACCCGATCTGCTGATCTGGCCTGAATCGTCGATGCCGAATTTTACCGAAGACAATTTTCGCGCGATTACAAATCTTGTCGCCGCGCACAAGGTCTGGATGATCCTCGGCGCCGACGATGCCGAGCCGCGTCCCGGCGCGACCAGTCCCAAGGATTACGACAATTTCAACGCGGCATTTCTGCTGAGTCCCGAAGGTGAATACGTCGCGACGTATCGCAAGCAGCATCTGGTCGTGTTCGGCGAATACCTTCCCTTCGCCCGCCGGCTGCCGTTCCTGCGCAGGCTCATCCCGATCCCCGGTGATTTCACTCCCGGCGTTGAGCCTGTGCCGTTCGAGTTAACTCAGCCACGCGCGAGAACGGCCGTGTTGATCTGCTTCGAGGATGTCATTCCCGGCCTGACGCGCCGAAGCGCGGGCGACGACACTGATTTTCTATTGAATCTCACCAATGACGGCTGGTTTGGCGAAAGCGCGGCGCAATGGCAGCAGGCGGCCAACGCCGTGTTCCGCGCGGTGGAAAACGGCCTGCCACTCGTCCGTTGCACGAACAACGGATTGACCTGCTGGATCGATTCGCGCGGCCGCCTGCGACAGGTTTTGCAATCGGCATCCGGCGACGTTTACGCACCGGGCTTCATGACGGCGAAGATTCCGCTCCGATCGGCGGCGGAGAAACGCGAGCCGACGTTTTACCATCGCCACGGCGACTTGTTCGGGTGGGGGTGTGTGGCGCTGTCTGCCCTCGTGTGCGTCATTCATTTGGGAAGGCGCGGTTCCACTCGGGCCGTGATTTGATTCGGCCGGTGGAAGTTCGCCATCACATCCCGCAACGCCCGGTTGTGTCCTGATTTGCTTTAGGCGGGTGCGCCGCTGCCGCGGCGCGCGGCAGTACAGCAGCACTGCCGCCACTAATTTAGGCCACCGCAAATTCCTTTGCGTTTCGGGCCATTCAACAGTATTGGATACAGGATATGTTTGATGCCATCAAAGCGCAGTTAGCGTCGGCCGGTGAGAAACTTGCACACCTGCGGAGGTTTCTTTGACGTGCCTCGCGTGCAGAAGCGCCTCGGCGAGCTCGACGCCGAGATGGCCAGGGAGACCTTCTGGAATAACCGCGAGCAGGCGCAAAAGCTGATCGACGAAGCCGGTTCGCTCCGCAAAAAAATCGAGCCGCTGCTCGCTGCCGAGAAACAGATGGCGGACTTCCGCGTCATGGTTGAACTGGCCGAAGCCGAGCCGGAGGCCGAGCAGCTCAAGCACCAGCAGGAACTCGATCGCGATTTCGCCAAGTTCAGCAAGGCACTCGATGCGCTGGAACTGGCCGTCCTCCTCGGCAGTCCACACGACAAAAACAATTGCATCTCGCGGCTGGGAGACTGAAGTCACCGACGCGCTCGCCGGTGAAGTCGCCGGCATCAAGAGCGCCACGATGTTGATCAAAGGCGAAAATGCCTACGGCTTCTGCAAGGCAGAACGCGGGGTGCACCGGTTGGTGCGCATTTCGCCGTTCGATGCCAACAAACGCCGGCACACTAGTTTTGCCAGCGTGGATGTGATTGCGGAAATCGAAGAAGAAGGCGAACTGGTCATTCCGCCGAGCGAACTGCAGATTGACACTTATCGCGCCGGCGGCAAGGGCGGGCAGAACGTGAACAAAGTGGAAACCGCGGTGCGGGTCACGCACTTGCCGACAGGCATCGTGGCGGCGTCGCAAGCGCAGCGTTCGCAGATGCAAAACAAGGCGGCAGCGACGAAGCTGCTGCTCTCCAAACTTTACGCCCTGCGCGAAGACCAGAAACGCGCGGAGCTGGAACGGTTTTACGGCGAGAAAGGGAGTGTGTCGTGGGGCAACCAGATTCGAAGCTATGTCTTTCAGCCGTATCGCATGGTGAAGGACCTGCGCACTGGCGTACAGACCAGCGATGTGCAGGCCGTAATGGATGGCGACCTCGACCCTTTCGTCGATGCCTGGCTCCGCACGGGTTGTCCCACGAAGCGGATGCAGGGGATCAAAGACGATGAAGGTTAATTCCGGGAGGGACGGCATGTTGCCGCCCCAAACTGCAGGCTCCCCGGCACGGCAGCCCTCCCATCAGTAATGTGAACATTCTTGACGCCATCGTTGAACAGAAGAGGCGCGAAGTGGCGCAACTGCCGTCGCGCATCATCGCAGCCGGCGACCTGCGCGACGCCTTGCTCGAACGCGACGACCGCCGTGATTTCCTGGCCGCCTTGCGTCAACCGCGGCGTGGCGATGTCGCCTTGGTTGCCGAGGTGAAGAAGGCGTCGCCGTCGGCGGGCGTGATTTGTCCGGACTTTGATCCGGTGCGCCTGGCGAAGGAATACGAGGCGGCCGGGGCGAGTTGCCTCTCCGTGCTGACCGACGAAAAGTTTTTCCAGGGCTCGCTGCAGCACCTCAAGCAGATTCGGGCGGCGGTCAAGCTGCCGCTGTTGCGCAAGGATTTTATCATCGACGAGCGCCAGATCCTCGAAGCCGTCGAATGGGGCGCGGACGCCGTTCTGCTGATTGTCGCGATTGTGACCGATGCGCAGTTGAACCATTTCCACTCGCTGGCGACCGACGCTGGCCTGGCCGCGCTGGTCGAAGTGCACGACGAAGCGGAGCTCGAGCGCGCTCTGGCGATCGACGCGCAGCTCATCGGCATCAACAACCGCGATTTGAAAACATTCAACGTTGATCTTGGAACGACGGAGAGATTGGCAAAAAAGGTGTCCGCGTCCGACGGAGACGCTCTGCAGTCGAGAATTCTGGTGGCGGAAAGCGGCATTCACGCGCGGGCGGATGTGGAGCGGATGGCGCGTTGCGGCGCGCGGGCGGTTCTCGTAGGCGAGTCCCTGATGCGCCACGGTGACACCGCTTCTAAAGCCGCGGAGCTTCTCGGATTGCCGGCGCGCTGAGCTAAAGTTGGGTACACGCCAATGGCCGGGACTCACGTAGTGAACCTTGACCAACGCATCCGGTCCCCTCCTCGCAGGGGTGTAGGGCTGCGTTTACAGAGCAGCGCGTCCGGCGCTACTGTTGCGAAGGCACCCTCGGCCGGACTGCGGCCATCGCAGAAGTCATTCTGAGCTCACTGTCCGGTCGGTCGCCCGGTGTGCTGTTAGAATTTGGCGAAGGGAACCACCTGTGGCTGCGCGCTCACGCGGTCACCGCTGCGCGGTGACGCCGGCATTTCATTCGATGCTGTCAATGTCTATCGCGGCATCCACTGCCGCCCACCCCTCCGCGATGGTGGCGCTGCCCATGTCCACCCCCATGCTCTTGTCCTTTTGAACCTTCACCAACTCGATTTCCGCCACCGCCTTGTAGGTTGTCAGGACAACTTTGCCCTGCTGGTTTTTCTTTTCGATCGGCTGGTAGAGTTTAATTTTGTCACCCTTGGCAAACCCGTTTTTTGTGCCCAATGAAACCCAGATCTCCTTGCCATCCACGAGTTCAACAGTACCGCGAATCTTG
Source organism: Verrucomicrobiota bacterium (assembly GCA_003219345.1). Lineage (GTDB taxonomy): Bacteria > Verrucomicrobiota > Verrucomicrobiia > Limisphaerales > AV2 > AV2. The sequence goes on along the minus strand of QHOP01000275.1, from coordinate 11,250 downwards.
CGCAGGCTTGCCTGGGCCTTCTGTTCCTCACTCGCGGCCGAGGTGCTGCGGCCGCCGGGTGCCAACTGAATTGCTTTTACGGATTCGACGATCTGGGCGATGGCCTTGACCGTCGCCTTGCCCAGCGCGCTGTCCATGAACTCGCGATCGCCGGCAAAACCGTGTCCGCCCCACGATCCAAAATTGAATCCACCGCCCTTCTCCATGCCCACCGCCGAACCACTGGCGCCCTTGACGACTTCACGCGTAGCATTATCCACGATGCGCCAGTCAATCTGCACTTCATTCTCCGATTTCTTGACGGAGAAGCTGCCTGCCAGGCCACCGAGGATCCCGCGCCCCGGCAGCGGGGCGCCGCCGCCGCCGTAGTTCGATTCCTTGGAGCCGAACCGCGTCACCACGCTTTTGAAAGTGTAATCCGCCCCTTTCCACTGGCCCTTCTTCACCGCCTCGCCGGCCGCCACCTCTCCGTTCTCGCCCAGATTTCGCTCCGTACGCAAGTCATCCAACGCAACTGATTCGAGCACTTTAACATTATCCAGCTTGTTCAACTCGGTGATCATCATCTGGGCCAGCCCGTCACCCATGGCCGGTTGCCAGTAGCCGATTCGCGGGGCTTCGGTTTTGGCCACGACGATGGTGGGCGGTTGTTTATCGGCGCCAATACCGGGCAGGCAGCTCGCGCCGAGGGCCAGGACGGCAAGGAGGGAACGAATGGAGCGGAATGAAACATGGGAATTCACAATTGATCGCCTTTCTTCGCAGGAGTTCGAGTTCGGGGAAGTATTACGCCGTCCTTCCGATCAAAGCAAGCCTTTACTGCCGTGTCTCACCTCTTAGAAAGAAGTGGCCTAATGGACGGGCCTGTGCAGAAATAATACCTGAGACAATGAACGTTCGCGTCAAAATCTGCGGGATTACCAATCTGGAAGACGCCCTCGCGGCGGTGGACGCCGGCGCCGACGCGCTGGGATTCATGCTCTATGAAGCCAGCCCGCGGAATGTTCCGGTGGATCGCGCCATCGAAATCGTCCGTCATCTTCCGCCGTTCGTCGCGAGGGTTGGTGTCTTCGTTAATGCCGCTGAAGAAATGGTTCGACGCGCAGCCGGTGAGTGCGGCGTGGACACGCTGCAATTTCACGGCGATGAAACGCCGGCGTTCTGCCGAAAATTTTCTCCGCTGAAAGTCTATAAAGCGTTTCGCATCCGGAACCTCGAATCGCTGCAATCGCTGCCAGCCTACCAAACCGACGCCTGGTTGCTGGACAGTTTCGTGCCGGACAAACCGGGCGGCAGCGGCGTGACGTTTAATTGGGACCTGGCTGTTGAAGCAAAGAAACTCGGCCCTCCGATCATTCTGGCCGGCGGTCTGACTCCGGAAAATGTGGCTGACGCAGCGCGCAAAGTTCGCCCCTATGCCGTGGATGTTTCGAGTGGCGTGGAGTCGTCGCCGGGGAAAAAGGACCGCGCAAAAATCCGCGACTTCATCGCAGCCGCCCGCGCCGCGTCGTAGCGCAGGCATCCTTGCCGAGTTTGGGGAGACTTGACCTCGCAACTGATTTTTTGCGTCTCGCGGCAGGGATGCCGCGGGACCTGCACGCAGGATGCGTGCGCTACCTTCTCGACGCGCCTGCTTCAGCCTGTTACGTTGACGGCCGTGAGCAGTCTCGTGAGCGAAAAGTTGCCAGACGCGCAGGGCCACTTCGGTCCTTACGGCGGGCGTTACGTCCCGGAGACGCTGATGCACCCGTTGCAGGAACTGGAGGACGAATACCATCGGGCGCAGAAAGACCCGGAATTCCAGCGCGAGTTTGAGTATTACCTGCGGGAATTTTGCGGCCGGCCGACGCCGCTCTATTTCGCCGAGCGGCTGACGCGCGAACTGGGCGGCGCAAAAATTTATCTCAAGCGCGAAGACTTGCTCCATACCGGCGCGCACAAGATCAACAACTGCATCGGCCAAATCCTGCTCGCCAGGCGCATGGGCAAGAGTCGGATCATCGCCGAGACCGGCGCGGGCCAGCACGGCGTGGCCACGGCTACCGTCGCGGCGATGTTCGGCTTCAAGTGTGTGATTTACATGGGCGCGGTCGATTGCGAACGGCAGGCGCTCAACGTCTATCGTATGAAAATGCTCGGCTCAGAAGTCGTGCCCGTGAAGGCCGGTCAACAGACATTGAAAGAGGCCATCAACGAGGCGATGCGTGATTGGGTCACGAACGTGCGCACGACGCACTACATTCTTGGCACGGTCTATGGCGCGCATCCGTATCCGGTCATGGTGCGGAATTTTCAGCGCGTCATCGGCGACGAAGCGCGCCGCCAGATTCTGGAGAAGGAAGAGCGATTGCCCGATTTGCTCGTAGCCTGTGTCGGCGGCGGGTCGAATGCGATGGGCTTGTTCTATCCGTTCCTCAACGACGCGTCCGTCAAAATGATCGGTGTGGAGGCAGGCGGCGAAGGGATTGTGCCGAACAAACACGCGGCGCGGTTTCAAGGCGGTTCGCTGGGCGTGTTGCAAGGCACGCGCTCGTATCTGTTGCAGGACGAGTATGGCCAGATTCAACTGACGCACAGCGTCAGCGCCGGACTCGACTACGCCGCGGTCGGGCCGGAGCACGCCTGGCTGCGCGATCAGAAACGTGTCGAATACACCTACGCGACCGATGAACAGGCGCTCGAAGCATTCATGAAACTGGGCCGGCTGGAAGGCATCATTCCCGCGCTCGAATCGGCCCACGCGATTGCCGAAGTCATCCAGCGCGCGCCGAAACTGGCCAAGGACAAGTTCATCATCGTGAACCTTTCCGGCCGGGGCGACAAAGACGTGGCGCAGGTGGCGGCGAAAGTAGGATTGCGAATGCCGCTATGATTGGCTAATTTGGCGCCATGCTCGCACCGACCAAACATCGTTTCAACGTGAAGGAGTACTACCGCATGGCGGAAACGGGCGTGCTCAAGCCGGACGCGCGCGTGGAACTGCTCAATGGAGAGATCATAGATATGTCACCTGTCGGACCGCTTCACGGAGGGGTTACCAACTATCTGAACCAGGTTTTCTCGGTGGCGTCCAAAGGCCGATGGATGACGGCGATTCAGAACCCGCTGCGTTTGGATGATCATTCGGAGCCGCAACCGGACCTGGCATTACTCAAGCCGTCGCCCGATTTTTACCGGAGACGGCACCCGCAACCGGAGGATGTTTACCTGCTGGTTGAAGTTTCTGATGCGTCCCTGAGCACTGATCGCGAGGAAAAACTTCCCATCTACGGTCGCGCCGGAATCGCCGAAGTTTGGATCGTCAACCTGGTTGACCTGACGGTTGAGGTCTATCGCGAGCCGCATTTCACCGGCTACGGCTCGAAAACTATTCTGCGCGCGGGCGATCAAGCCATACCGCGAGCTTTCCCTGACGCCGCGGTGGACGTAGCTGAATTGTTGAAGCATTGAACCTCTCCGACCGCGGCGACAAAGACGTCGCGCAGGTGGCGGCAAAGGTTGGATTGCAAATGCCGCAATGATTGGCTAATTTGGCGCCATGTTCGCACCGACCAAACATCGTTTCAGCGTGAAGGAGTACTACCGCATGGCGGAAACCGGCGTGCTGCGCCCAGACGCGCGCGTGGAACTGCTCAATGGAGAAATCATAGATATGTCGCCGATTGGCCCTTTTCATGGGGGAGTGGTCAAGCGCCTGATCGACCTCTTCACTCAGGCGAGCAAGGGCAGATGGTCGGTCTGCGTCCAGGATCCCGTGCATCTGGACGATCATTCCGAACCCGAACCCGATCTCATGCTCTTAAAGCGCGATCCGAGCAGCTACACCTCGCGTCATCCCGAGCCGGAGGATGTATATCTGTTGGTCGAAGTTTCTGACTCGACGCTCGACCTGGACCGCGACGAAAAGCTTCCCCTTTATGGACTCGCCGGAATCGTCGAAGTTTGGATCGTCAACCTGGTTGACCTGACGGTTGAGGTCTATCGCGAGCCGCATTTCACCGGCTACGGCTCGAAAACCATTCTGCGCGCGGGCGATCAAGCCAGACCACGAGCTTTCCCTGACGCCACAGTGGACGTAGCCGAATTGTTGAAGCATTGAACCTCCCCGGCCGCGGCGACAAAGACGCAGGTGGCGAAGATCCGAAAATCTGGTAGTGCCTTAAGGCACTACCGAAAATCTCTAGTCTGCGACAATGGGCAACCGCCGTGTCATAGTTGTGACGAGCGCGATCGTGATTGGCGTTGTAGCAGGATGCACCTCGGCTTTGGTAGGAGGGCGACCGCAACTGCCGCTGTCGAACAAGAACGGGTCGAGTCGCATTTTCGCTGCAACCTCCAGCCAAATGGTTTCAGCAATCACAAATGCGTTTGCGGACCTTCGGTATCGTCAAATGTTTTTGATACAGGCTGCGGACTTTGACTTAGTCCAAGGTTGGCATTCAACCAACGGTTTTGTGTTAGAACCGTTTGGCGTTCCCGCGTCGATAACAAACGTACCTCTTGATCGGCTTGGAAAACAGCGCGTGCCTTATGTGGCATATTTTCACGTCGAAATCACTGTTCTGGATACCGATCAAACGAAAGTGACCGTGCGGACAATCTCATCCGAGGTAATCGATGGAAAGGAGATATTTAACGTTCATGGAGGAACGGCAAATCACTATCGAACGGTTCCGCCGGTCCGGCAGGAAGAGGAAAACGTTCTCATGGCGATTTTGGAAGAGTTGGCTAAGGAACGACCCTCCGGCAAAACTATCGTCGGCCAGCGATCCGGTTGAACCGGTTTGCCGTTTGGTGCTTTCCTAATTGTTCTTCTTTGTCCATATTCCCCGCACGCATGAAATCGATGACGGGTTACGGGCGCGGCGAATGCGCCCAGGACGGTTTCAAGATAACGGTCGAGCTCAGCTCGGTGAACCGGAAGCAGAGCGAGATTTCGGTTTATCTCCCCCGCGAACTCGAAGCGCTCGAATCGCGCATCCGCGACGAAATCAACCGTCGCATCGCGCGCGGCCGGCTCACGGTCAAGGTTTCGATGCACGCGGCCAACGGCAGTTATTCGGGCCGGGTGAAGTTGAACGCGGTGCTGGCCAGGGCGTACGCGCGGGAGTTGAACCGGCTGGCGAAGGAATTGAAACTGGCTGGAGCGGTCACGCTGGAAACACTGGTGCGCGCGCCGGGCGTGCTGCAAACCGACGAGGAGCTTTCCGACACGGAAACGTTCTGGCCGTCGGTGGAGAAGGCATTGAAGAAAGCGCTGGACGCGTTGATGAAGATGCGCGCGCGCGAGGGAACGCATCTGGCGAAGGATTTGGGGAAGCGAATCGCGACCGCCCGGAGATCGGTCGAGCGCGTGCAAAAGCAGGCGCCGGAAGTGGTGAGGCGGTACCAGGAACAGTTGCGCGAACGGATCAAGAACGCGGGTCTCGAAATGCCGGGCGTGGAGGACGAGCGCTTGCTCAAGGAGATTGTCTATTTCGCGGACCGCTCGGACATTTCGGAGGAGTTGACCCGCCTGCAAAGCCATTTTCAGCAGTTCGATGACTGCGTGAAATCGAAGGAGCCGGTCGGCCGCACGCTCGATTTTCTGGCGCAGGAGATGAACCGCGAGGTGAACACGATTGGCTCGAAGGCCAACGAGTAATGAATGTCGAGGGCCGAGAGTCGAGAGTCGAGGTCAAAACCAGCCCTTTGCTGGTAGTGGTCTCCGCGCCATCGGGCGGGGGCAAGACGACGCTGTGCCAGCAGTTGCTGGCGGTGAATCCGAACGTTATTCGCGCCGTCACCTGCACCACTCGCCCGCCGCGCGAGGGCGAGCGGGACGGCGTGGATTATTATTTTCTCGACGCGGCGACGTTTCTCAAGCGGGTGCAGGCGGGCAACTTTCTGGAGCACGCGACGGTTTACGGCAACAGCTACGGGACGCTGAAGTCCGAGGTAGTGGGCAAGCTGCGGCAGGGCAAGGACGTGGTGTTGAACATCGATGTGCAGGGAGCGGCGGCAATCCGGGCGAAGGCCGAAGAAGATGCGGAGTTGAGAGCGGCGCTGATCACGGTTTTTTTGACGCCGCCGTCGCTCGCGATTTTGGAGAAACGTTTGAGAAAGCGGGGCGCAGATTCGGAAACGGGGATTCAAAAACGTTTGAGCGTGGCGCGCCAGGAAATCGTGCAGTGGAGGAACTTTGATTATTTGCTCATCAGCACGACGATTGCCGAGGATTTGCGCCGGATGCAGTGTATTTTGGAAGCGGAGAAAATGCGGCAATGCCGGGCTGTGCCGCTTGAACTATGAGTCCAAAGTCCAAAGTTCAAAGTACAAAGTCGGCCGGGGGCAACATTGTGCTCGGAGTGACCGGTTCCATCGCGGCTTACAAGGCGGCGGATTTGACGAGCCGCCTGACCAGGCAGGGGGCCAGTGTTCATGCGGTCATGACTGCGGACGCGTTGCGGTTCATCACCCCGCTGGCGTTCAAAACACTATCGCGGCATCCCGTGGTGACCGACCTTTACGACGAGGAGGAAGGCTGGAAACCGACGCACATCCGGCTGGCGGACGAGGCCGATTTGCTGCTCATCGCGCCGGCTACCGCCAACACGATTGCCAAAATAGCGCTGGGGATTGCGGATGACGCCTTGAGTTGCATTGCTCTGGCGTTAAACCCACACGCTAAAATCCTTGCCGTGCCAGCCATGAACGGCAAGATGTGGTTGCATCCGGCCACGCAGCAAAACGTGGCGACGCTCAAGGCGCGGGGCGTGGTATTCATTGGGCCGGAGGAAGGAATGCTTTCCTGTGGTTACGAAGGGCTGGGTCGGCTTTGGGATGTGGAAAAAATCGCTGTCCGGGCACTGGAGTTGCTGATGCAAAGGAGTAAAATTCACGTATGATAGGGCTGGGGTCATGAGTTTCACCGCGCGCCAGGACACGAAGAGATCGGCTTTTTTCCGGACGCCGGACTGGTTTCGGCTGCCCGACTGGCTGACCAGTCAGGCGCCGGATTTCGGCCATCAGGCCACCCGTGTTCGGTCCGTCGAGCGAAATATCGTCCTGCCGACCAAGGGAGCCACCATCGCGTTGCTGGTCTGGTTTTTGTTTTTTGCCAACTGGTTTGACGACGTTTACACGTTTCGCGAAGCCGTCCTGTTGACCGTGCGGTTGTTTTTCTTGATTTACATCGTCGTGAATCTGGCAGCGGCCATCATCCTGGCCGGGATGGACGAACTGCCGTTTAAGCTGATTCGCGAAGTGGTCCTCGTGGAGTCGGTGGTTGACATTCTGTTTTGGGCGGCCATGACCGTGGTGACCGGGGGGTTTGACAGCATGCTCTACTGGGTCTTTCTCGGGCTGATTGTCCGCAATGCCGTCAGTATTCCCGTCGCGTCCACCCAGATGGTGCTCAATTTTTTATTGTGCGCCTGCTTCGTGGGGGCTGGTTTGACCGAGGGAGCCATCACGGGGGTGGAGCCGGAGTTTTCTGACGAGACCAATGAGCCTTATATTTTGCGCGTGGCTGTCCTGATGTTGATGACCATCTGTTGTTACGGTTTGCAGGTGCTTTTCGACAAACAGCGCCGCGTGAATGAAGAAGCGGTCGAATTCGCGCAACGACAGCAGCAGTTGCAGTCGGCGGGCCGGCTGGCGGCTGAAATCGCGCATCAACTGAAGAACCCGCTGGGCATCATCAACAACGCGGCGTTCACCCTGCAGCGCACGGTCAAAGAAGGCAAAACGATCACGCAACAGATTCAAATCATTCGTGAAGAAGTCGAGCGTTCAGACCGGATCATCACGGAATTGATGGGTTACGCCCGCCTGGTCGAAGGCCGCGTGGAAAAACTCGATATTGCCGAAGAACTGGAGCAGGCCATCCTCCGCGTGTTTCCGCCCGCGGTGAAATACGAGGTGAAAATTCATCGTGACTACTCCTCTGCCCTGCCGCCGTTGCTGATGCAACGGATGCATCTCTCAGAAGCCTTCGTCAACCTGTTGCAGAACGCGCGGGAAGCCATGAACGGTCGCGGCAATATTTTTGTCTCCGCGCGGATGGGAGAAAACTACTCGGTGGTGGTCAGCGTTGCCGATGACGGTCCGGGCATTCCGCGCGACAAGGTCGGCCAGATTTTTGAGCCCTATTTCACGACCAAGGAAAAGGGAACCGGCCTGGGGCTGGCGATCGTGAAACACAATACCGAGCTTTACGGCGGAACCGTTCAAGTGGAATCCGAGCTTGGAAAGGGAACCCGTTTCATGTTACAGTTCCCCGCCAAAACAGCAATGAAGTTGCGCAAATAAATGAGCGTCAAGCTGCCACCGCTGCTGGTCGTCGATGACGAAAAGAACATGCGACTGTCACTGGAAGCCGTCATGGCGGACGAAGGCTATGAAGTCCGCGCGGTGGATTCCGCCGAGCAGGCGCTGCGGCTTTTGGAGCAGGAGGATTTCTTCATGATCATTACCGATGCGCGCCTCAACGGCATGAGCGGTTACGAGTTTCTCGGGCAGTTGAAACAAAAGTGGTCCAACCTGCCCGTGTTGATGATCACGGCGTTCGCCACGCCGAAGCTCGCGGTCGAAGCAATCAAGGCCGGCGCGATTGATTACCTGGCGAAACCGTTCGCGCCGGAAGAACTGCTGCACGCCGTCGCGCGCTGCGCCGAGCGGCATCGGTTGATCCTTGAAAACCAGGAGCTGCGCGCGCGTGCAGGCGAACCGTATCGGCTGGACCAAATCATCGGAGAATCAGTCAAAATTCGCGAACTGCGCCAGTTGATCCAGACTGTAGCGCCGACCAATGCCACCGTGTTGATCCTGGGCGAAAGCGGCACAGGCAAAGAATTGATTGCGGGCGCGCTCCACACCTTGAGCCAGCGGAACACGGGCAACTACGTTCGTATCAACTGCGCGGCGATTCCCGAAACGTTGCTCGAAAGCGAATTGTTCGGCCACGAAAAGGGCGCGTTTACCGGCGCGTTGAAACAGAAGGCGGGACGCGTTGAAGAGGCCGATGGCGGGACCATTTTCCTCGACGAAATCGGCGACATGAGCCGCCCGCTGCAGGCCAAGCTGCTGCGTTTTTTGGAGGATGGCACCTTCACGCGGGTCGGCGGCAACCAGGAATTGCGCGTCGATGTCCGGCTCATCGCCGCGACGAATCGCGACATTATCGACGCTATTCGCCAGAACTATTTCCGTGAAGACCTTTATCACCGGTTGAACGTAGTGCAGTTCCGCCCGCCGGCATTGCGGGAGAGAGCGGATGACATCGCGGTGTTGGCGGAACACTTCCTGAAGCAGTTCCGAATCACGATGAACAAATCGGTCCGCGCCATTTCCAAAGCCGCGCAGCAGTCGCTCACGACCCACCACTGGCCCGGCAATGTGCGTGAACTGCGCAACGTGATGGAGCGGGCTGTCATTCTCGAGACGACGGAGGAAATCCAGCGTTCCAGCCTCCCGGATTTCCACCTGGAAACCCGTTTGCGCAAAGGCGAGCTGTCGTCGGCGTTGGCGGTATGTTCGCTCGAAGAAGCCCTGTTTAATTTTGAGCGCGATTTGATCCTGAGCCGGCTCGAGCAGAACCACTTCAGTCTGGCGAAAACCGCGGACCAGTTGAAGATCACCCGTCACGCGCTGCGCTATCGAATGCAGCGTTTGAACGTCAATATTGACGCCGGCCCCGACGAAGATACGGCGGAGCCCGCGCGAAAGGATTTTCCCTGATGACGAAGTGCCTTTGCTTGCTGGCTCAATTGGAAGGACTGAACCCGCTGAATCCGACCGTGCCGCTGGCGAAAAGCACCGGTTTGGTGTTCAAGGACGTGATGGTCATCATCACGCTCGGCCTGGCGCTAGGCCTTATTCTGTTGCTCGGGGCAAACCATTACTGGAAGAGAAAGAAGCACCATCGTCATCACCACTCTCCTGAACGCAGGCCCGACTCAACGCCTGCCGCCGCCTGGCACCAGGACGAAGAAGACGACGAACACAACCACCACGGCCGTCGCCGGAGACGCCGCTGGCGCCGCGACCATCGTCCGCGCAACCCGACGCTGGCCGAGACTGGAGGCTTACCCCCGTCCAAAACAGAGCCGACCTCCAACCCGCCGCTGTGAGCGCGCACGTCAGCCAGTCGATCACGCGCAAAAGCGCCTCCAACCTCGCCCTGGCGTTCGTGCTCCTGCCGAAAGCCAAACGCAACGGCATGGCCGCGCTCTACGCCTTTTGTCGTCAAGTGGACGACCTGGCCGACGAAGACTCCGTGCCGGTCGAGCAGCGCCGTCAGCGATTGGCCGAGTGGCGCGACGATATCCGCAAGGCGTGCGATCAGGCGTCCCCCCTCTTTCCCGTCAATCAGGAACTCGCGCCGATCATCGCGCGTTATCGGCTGCCTTTCGGGCTGTTTGACGAGTTGATTCGCGGCGTGGAAATGGACCTCGACATCAAAAGCAATCCGCGCTGCCGCGACTACGCGGTCCTGCTCGGCAAAGCGCTTCAACTCACCAACATTTTGCGCGACGTGCGCGCCGACGCCGAGCGCGGGCGAATTTATCTGCCGCTCGAAGAACTGGAGCGGTGCAGCGTCCGGCCGGAGGAGATTTTGCGCCTCGAATACTCGCCGCGCTTCGGCCGGGCCGCCGCCAGCGTCGCCGACCGCGCGCGTGATTTCTACCGCCAGGCCCGCGAAGCGTTGCCGGATGAAGAACGCCGTTCGATGGGCGCGGCCGAGCTGATGGGGTCGGTCTATTGGCGACTGCTGCAAAAACTTGAAACGCAGCGGTTCAACGTGTTCGATCCCGCCACCACTCGCGTGAGCAAACCGCAAAAATTGTTCCTGATCTTCCGCACTTGGTACCGCCTCACTACCGGCGCGCTGGTTCCGAATTATGGGACGCCCTGAGGCCGTCCGCCGGCTCATCGTAAACGCGGACGACTTCGGCCGGTCGCGCTCCATCAACGAAGCCGTGGTTCGCGCGCATCGCGAAGGTATTCTCACCACGGCCAGCCTGATGGTAAACGGCGCAGCGGCGGGCGAAGCGGTTGAACTCGCGCGGCAAAATCCGCGGCTCGGCGTCGGCCTGCACGTCAGCTTGATTTGTGGAACCGCGACCTTAAAGCCCGCTGAAATTCCCGGCCTGGTCGATGACGACGGAAATTTCGGCAACAACCCGGTCGCGGCTGGCGTTCGCTACTTTTTTCGCCAGGACCTGCGCCCGCAAATGGAGCGGGAAGTCCAGGCCCAGTTTGAAAAAT